>CAMJDE010000163.1 GCA_946404295.1 uncultured Clostridia bacterium
TTCCGCCGTCTGGTACGCCATGGATTCCAGCGTCGCCCGGACGATGTGGTTCCGGTTGGTCGCGCGTGTGATCCCGACGAGCAGTCCCCGCGCCGTCGGATCCCAGTAGGGCGCGCCGAGCCCCGTGAAGGCGGGTACGAGATAGACCCCGCCGGTGTCCTCGACCTTGCGGGCGAGTTTTTCGGTTTCCGCCGCCGTCTTGACGATCCCGAGCTGATCGCGGAGCCATTGCACCGCCGACCCGCAGACGAAGACCGAGCCCTCGAGGGCGTAGTTGACGCGCTCCCCGATCTGCCACGCGACGGTGGTGACCAAGCCCTTATCCTGCGCGACCGGGATCGTCCCGGTGTTCATCAGAAGGAAGCCGCCCGTCCCGTAGGTGTTTTTCAGCGTTCCCGGGGTGTGACACCCCTCGCCGAAGAGCGCCGCCTGCTGATCCCCCGCGATCCCCGTGATCGGGATGCCCGCCCCGAGCACGTCGGGATCGGCGTAGCCGAACAGCCCCGAAGAGGGAAGCACCGTCGGCAGAATCGCGCGCGGGATCCCGAAGAGATCGAGCAGTTCGTCGTCCCACGAGAGCGTGTGGATATTGAAGAGCATCGTCCGGCTGGCGTTGGTGACGTCGGTCGCGTGGACGCGCCCTCCGGTCAGTTTCCAGAGCAGCCAGCAGTCGACCGTCCCGAAGCAGAGTTCGCCCCGTTTCGCGCGTTCGAGCGAGCCGGGGACGTTTTTGAAGATCCATTCGAGTTTGGTCGCCGAGAAGTAGGGGTCGGGGAGCAGCCCGGTCTTTTCGCGGATCAAATCCGCGTAGCCCTTTTCCCGCAGTTCCTCGCAGCGGCTCGCGGTGCGGCGGCATTGCCACACGATCGCGCGGCAGATCGGCGTCCCGGTCTTCTTATCCCAGACGATCGTCGTCTCGCGCTGGTTGGTGATCCCGATCGCGCGTACGTCGCGCCAGGTCGCCCCGGTTTTGAGAAGCGCCTCGGAGGCGACGCCGATCTGCGACGACCAGATCTCCATCGGATCGTGCTCGACCCACCCCTCGCGCGGGAAATACTGCGGGTATTCGTGCGCGGCGGACGCGACGATCGTCCCCTTTTCGTCAAACAGGATGCAGCGGGAACTCGTCGTCCCCTGATCCAGAGCCATCAGATAGTTCGGCATAGCGGTCCTTTCGTCCGCGCGGAGCGCGGAGTGACGTGTCGCGCGGAGCGCGACGTGATGTGCGGCTTCGCCGCGTGATGTGTCGCGCGGAGCGCGACGTGATGTGCGGCTTCACCGCGTGATGTGTCGCGCGGAGCGCGACGTGATGTGCGGCTTCGCCGCGATTACATACCACCCCGTGTGCGGGGTGGATTACATACTGCGCGCCGGGCGCGCAGATTACATACCGTCCGCGACGCGGACGGATTACATCCACCCCCGTTGGGGGTGATTTGGAAACGACGGATTACATCCACCCTCCGTTGGGGGTGATTTGGAAACGACGGATGTGGGCGGCGAAAGACCGAGAGGGGGCTATCGCTTTTCGCGACAGTCCCCGCCCCGTTCATTCGATTTCCACGTTTACTCGTTTGCCTTCCGTGTTTCCGGCGGCTTTCATCAGACTGCGGATCGCCTTTGCGATGCGACCCTTGCGTCCGATGACCATGCCGGTATCGTCGTCCGCAACGCGGAGAACGAGCGTCACGTCGTTTTCCTCGACCGTCTCTTCAACGGTGACGGCGTCAGGGTTATCGACGATCGGGCGGGCAATGTCGGCAAGTACCTGTTTCAGATCCATTCCGATACCACCCGTTTCAGTCGGCGGCTTTCTTCAGGAGCGATTTGACCGTTTCGGTCGGCTGCGCGCCCTTCTTGATCCAGTCGTTCGCACGCTCGACGTCGACCTTCAGTTCGATGGGATCCGAGAGGGGGTTGTAGTAACCGAGTTCCTCGATAAATCTCCCGTCGCGGGGCGAACGCTCGTCGGCGACGACGATGCGGTAGCTCGCGTTCTTCTTGCTGCCGGTTCTTCTGAGTCTGATTCTGACCATTTTTCGTTTCCTCCAAAAAAGTGTTTTATATTTGATTTTATCAAATCCGTTGGAAAGCGGGGAAGACGCCGAGCGTCAGACCCCGAAGCGCCCCATTCCGGGGAGGCGCATCCCGCGTTTGCCGGAAAACTGCTTCATCAGTTTTTTCATCTGATCGAACTGCTTCAGCAGCCGGTTGACGTCCTCGACGGTCGTTCCGCTCCCTTTCGCGATCCGGCGACGGCGCGATCCCCCGATCACCGAGGGGTCCATACGTTCCCGCTTGGTCATCGAGAGGACGATCGCCTCGGTCTTGGCGGTCTGCTTCTCGTCGATGTTCGCGTCCTTCAGGGCGCTCGCGTTGACGCCCGGCATCATACCGAGGATCTGTTCGAGGTTGCCCATCTTCTTGAGTTGGCGCAACTGAAGCAGGAAATCTTCGAGGGTGAAGGTCTGCTCGCGCAGTTTCTTTTCCATCTCGGCGGCGGTCTTCGCGTCGTAGGCGGCTTCGGCTTTCTCGATCAGGGAGAGCACGTCGCCCATGCCGAGGATCCGGGACGCCATACGGTCGGGGTGAAATTGCTCGATCATATCGAGTTTTTCGCCGGTGCCGATGAACTTGATCGGTTTTCCCGTGACGTAGCGCACCGAGAGCGCCGCGCCGCCGCGGGTGTCGCCGTCGAGTTTGGTCAAGACCACGCCCGAGAGCTCCAGCCGCTCGTTGAAGGTCTTCGCCACGTTGACGGCGTCCTGACCCAGCATCGCGTCGACGACCAGAAGGATCTCGGTCGGCTCGACGGCGTCGCGGATCTTTTCGAGTTCCTTCATCAGGTCCTCGTCGATATGCAGGCGCCCCGCCGTGTCGAGGAAGACCATATCGAACCCGTTTTTCCTTGCGTGTTCGACGCCGGCTTTCGCGATCTCGACCGGGTTGACCTTGTTCCCGAGCGAAAAGACCGGGATCCCCGCCGCCTCTCCGACGATCTTCAACTGGTCGATCGCGGCGGGACGGTAGACGTCGCAGGCGACGAGCAGGGGATTTTTCCCCTTGCTCTTCATCAGTTTGGCGATCTTGGCGGCGTGGGTGGTTTTGCCCGCGCCCTGGAGACCCGCCATCATCACAACCGTCGGGGGCTTGGGCGAGATCTCAAGTTTCGCCGTCTCGCTCCCCATCAGCTTGATCAGTTCTTCGTTCACGATCTTGACGATCTGCTGCGCGGGCAACAGACTTTCCAGCACCTGGCTTCCGACGGCGCGCTCGGTCACGTCGGAAATGAAATCGCGCACGACCTTGAAGTTCACGTCGGCTTCGAGCAGGGCGCGCTTGACTTCGCGCATCCCCTCGCGGACGTCGGCTTCGGTCAGTTTACCTTTATTCCGGAAACGCTTGAAGGCGTTTGCGAGTTTTTCGGTCAAACTCTCTAACACGGCGTTCCTCCCAAAATCAGAAAAGTGAAATGATGGATTCGGCGGCGTCGCCGATCTTTTCGGCTGCGTCGCGCGCGGCGGGATCGTCGGAGCGCGAGAGGGTGGCGGCAAGCCGCCCGATCTCCCCGGCTTTCTCCCGGATCCCGGCGAAATGCGCCGCCAGCCCGAGTTTTTCTTCAAAAAAGCGGAGTTGCTCCTCCGCGCGTTTCAGCGTGGCGCGCACGCCCTGGCGCGAGATGCCCTCGTTTTCGGCGATCTCGGAGAGCGAGAGGTCGTCGCAGTAGTACTGCGACGTGATCCGGCGCGCCCGCTCGGTGAGGAGTTCGCCGTAAAAGTCGTTCAGATACCCGACCGTCACGTCTTTTTCAAACATGGCTTCTCCCCTCCGACAGCGGTGTAAACCGATTTGCTTTACAAGTATAGCATACCGTGCCCGGTCTGTCAAGCGGTTTTGCGCTTTTTTTGGGAAAAATTCGCCTCCGCCCCCGCTTTTTTGAAAAAACCTCTTTTTTTTCGGAAAAAGACTTGCTTTTTATAAAAAACTGTGGTAACATAGATCGGTAAAAAAATAAGGCGCCCCGTCGGGACCCTTCGCCGCACCCTCTCAGTCGGCGACGGCGCTCGTCAAACCGCTTTGTTTTAATTATTTGGAGGTGGCATAATGCCGAATATCAAATCCGCGAAGAAACGCGTGCTCGTGACGCAGGCGAAGACCCTGCGGAACAAGATGATCAAAAGCCAACTGAAGACCGCGATCAAGAAGTTCGATCTGGCGGTCGAGTCCGGCAATAAGGAAGAGGCGTCCGCGGCTTACCGCTTCGCCGTCAAAAAGGTCGATCAGGCGGTTGCCCACGGCGTGATCCACAAGAACGCCGCCGCGCATCGCAAGAGCGCCTTCACCCTCAAGTTCAACAAAATGGCGTAACAGCCAAACAAAAAAGAGCCGACGGATCAACCCACCGTCGGCTCTTCTTTTATGCCGCGCACCGTGCGGCGTGATGTGTTGCGCGGAGCGCAACGTGATGTATCCCGTTGGGACGTGATGCGCGGCGCAGCCGCCCCGCCCCCGTCGCTCCAAATCCGCGCGCAGCGCGGTATGTAATCCACGCGTAGCGTGGTATGTAATCCGCTCGCAGAGCGGTATGTAATCTGCCCGCAGGGCAGTATGTAATCCGCTCGCAGAGCGGTATGTCATTCGCCCGCAGGGCGACGTATCAAGTCTTCCCCTTGAGGGGAAGATGTCACGGAG
>CAMJDE010000164.1 GCA_946404295.1 uncultured Clostridia bacterium
GAAGATTCGTGAGAGGACCCGCGGCGGCTGTCAACGCCATTCCGAGACGCGGTCGCTTGAAGTTGCGCGCGTTGATCGGCACGGGTTTTGCCCAACCGATGCGGAAAAAGAGCAGGGAGAGCGCGCCGAGCGGATCGAGGTGGCGCATCGGGTTCAAGGTCAGCCGTCCGAGGTCGCGCGCCGTCGGATCACCGAGCCGATAGGCGACCCAGCCGTGCGCGCACTCGTGTAAGGTCAGCGAGAGCAGAACGGCGGGAAGCGATAATAGCAGTTCGATCAGGGTCGAGTTCAAATCTTACTCCTTCGGTTCATCCGAGCGCGGACGCGATTCCCGAGAGCAACTCGTCCTTTCCTTCCTTGGTTTTCGAGGAGAAGAAGACGGGGGCGGGCGCTCCGGATTTCGCCGCCAGTTCCGAGAGGTTCTTTTCGGCTGCGGCGCGCTCGGTCTTGTTCAGTTTATCGGATTTGGTCGCGACGATAAGGTACGGAACGCCGGTTTTGGTCAGCCAGTCGATCATCGTCAGGTCGTCCTTTGTCGCGCCGATCCGGCTGTCGACGAGTTGCAGGACGAGTTTCAGAAGGTCGCGGTTCGGGTTGCGGGTGAAATACCCGTCGGTCAGGTTCTGCCACACGCGCTGCGATTCCTTTGACCGGTTGGCGTACCCGTACCCCGGCAGATCGACGAAAAAAAGTTTGCGGTCGATCTCGTAGAAATTGACGGTGATCGTCTTTCCGGGAGAGGACGACACGCGCGCAAGCGCGTTCCGCCCGAGCAGAGCGTTGATAAGGGAACTCTTCCCGACGTTCGACCGCCCCGAGAAGGCGATCTGCGGCAGGGGATCGCGCGGAAACTGGGAGGGAAGTCCCGCCGTGATCCGGAGATCGGCGCGCGAAGTATCAAAGATCATAGGGCTTTCCCGCCTTTCCGTTCGTTTATTTCGTCAGAATCCCGCCTGTTCGCTGACCGTCGGCTTCACGGCGTCGGGAATGATGCGCGGAGTCGGGATCTCGTTCTTTTCGACCGTCGGGATCGAGAGCGGCGCGTTCAGGGCGAGCGCGAGGGCGTCGGCGACAGTTTCGCAGGGAATAAAGGTCACGGCTTGTTTGACGGCTTCGTCGACCTCGGACAGGTCCTTGACGTTTTCTTTCGGGATCAGAACGGTCCGGATCCCGCTGCGGTAGGCGGCGAAACTCTTTTCTCTGAGCCCTCCGATCGGCAGGATCTTGCCGTGCAGGGTGATTTCGCCCGTCATCGCGACGTCACGGCGGCAGGTGCGACCCGAGAGCGCCGAGATCAGCGAGCAGGTCATCGCCACGCCCGCGGAAGGTCCGTCCTTCGGGATCGCGCCTTCGGGGAAATGGACGTGCAGGTCCTTGGTCGTGTAGAAATCGGGAGAAACGTCGAACTTGTCGGCGACCGTCCGCGCGTAGGAAACGGCGAGCTGCGCCGATTCCTTCATCACGTCGCCGAGCGAACCGGTCAGGGTGATCTTTCCGGTCCCGGGCATCACGACGACCTCGACTTTCAGAAGGTCGCCGCCGGTTTGGGTGTACGCCAGACCGTTGATGACGCCGACCGGGTCGACGGGTTCGGGCAATTCGGGCTTGTACTTTTCGGGACCGAGGTAGGAGGGAAGGTCAGCGGGCGAGATCGTGACCGTCTTCGCCTCGCCTTCGGCGATCTTCTTCGCCGCCTTGCGGCAGAGAGAGGCGATCGTGCGTTCGAGGTTTCTGACCCCCGCTTCCTCGGTATACGAACGGATGACCGAGAGGATCGCGTCGTCGGTAAACCTGATCTGACGCGCCTTCAGTCCGTGTTTCTGCATCTGTTTTTTGACGAGATGGTTTTTCGCGATCGAGAGTTTCTCGTTTTCGGAGTAGGTTTTGAGGTCGATGGTCTCCATCCGGTCGAGCAGCGGCGCGGGGATCCCCGCGTATTCGTTTGCCGTCGCGATGAAAAGACAGTCGGAGAGGTCGATCGGCATCTCGACGAAATGGTCGCGGAACCGGCAGTTCTGCTCGGGGTCGAGCACCTCGAGCAAAGCCGAGGCGGGGTCGCCGTGCAGGTCGTGGGAGAGTTTGTCCACCTCGTCGAGGATGACGACGGGGTTCATGGTCTTCGCCCCGATGAGGGCGTCGACGATCCGACCCGGCATCGCGCCGACGTAGGTCTTTCTGTGCCCGCGGATATCGGCTTCGTCGCGCACGCCGCCGAGAGAGACGCGCGCGAGTTTACGGTGCAGCGCGCGCGCGACCGACATAGCGACCGAGGTTTTACCGACCCCCGGGGGACCCACGAGACAAATGATCTGGTTGCGCAGGTCGGGGGAGAGTTGTCTGACCGCTATGTATTCGAGGATGCGTTCCTTGACCTTGTCCAGTCCGTCGTGATCCTCGTCGAGGATCTTCGCGGCTTCCTTCACGTCGAGCATTTCCTTCGAGTACGACCCGAAGGGGATCTCGAGGCACACGTCGAGATAGTTGCGGAGCACGGTGCTCTCGGCGGCGCCGAACGGGGTCTTGGCAAGGCGGTCCAGTTCCTTTTTCAGTTTTGCCTCGACTTCTTTGGGGAGTTTGGCGCGGTCGATCTTGTCGGCGTATTCGTCGATCTCGTCGGCGTCCTCGCCGAGTTCCTGCTGAATGACCTTGATCTGTTCGCGAAGGAAGTAGTCGCGCTGATTCTCGTCCAGACGGGACTTGACCTTCTTCTGCACCTCGAACTCGGTCTGCATGATCATCTGCTCTTCGGCGATCAGATCGACGAGTTTGGAAAGGCGGGACGAAGGCATAAGGGTTTCGAGGATCTGCTGTTTGTTATGATACTCCATCAGGAAGGTGGAAGCGACGAAGTCGGCGAACATCCCCGGCGCTGTGATCGCCTCCGCCGCCGACAGGGCGTCGTCCGAGTAGGCGGGATTGATATCCTTCGCCTCGCGGATCGACGAAAGGATGCGCGCCATCGCCTGTTTGGTTTTTTCGGGGACGACGGTCGAGGTCACGATGTTTTTCGTGATGACCGAGGCGCGGAGATAATCGTCGTATTCGTAAACCGATTCGGCGACGGCGCGCGCAAGACCCTCGAAAACGACCGACAGGTTGCCGTCGGGATTCTTCACGACCTGCCGGATCCTTGCGACGGTTCCTATCTTATAGAGATCGCGGGGCGTCGGGTCGTCGACCGAACTGTCCTTCTGAGCGAGCAAAAGGACCCGGGCGTCGTTTGCAGCCGCGGCGGCGCCGAACGCGCGGAGCGAGACGCGGCGCATCACGTCGATATTGAGTTGTACGGAGGGGAAGCAGACCGTCCCGCGAAGAGGAATGACGGGGAGGATCTGCGCTTCTGCTTTTTCAATGATACTTGACATTTTCGTTTCCTTGGCTGTGTTTCGGATTTTCCGACCCAAAAGGTCAAATAATATTATAACATATATTCTTATGTTTTGACAATGGGGAAAGTGTAAATTTTTTAAGACGCCCGATTGATCCCGAAAAAACCATACGGATTCCCGCCGCTCGGTTTTTCCTCACTTTTTTGAAGATTTTGAAAAAAACACTTGACAAAACGACGGGAAGATGGTAGAATAAACGAGCAAAAACAAGCAGAGCCAATCTCACCGTGCCGTTATCACGCGTACGGTCCATACGAATCGCCCCGGATGGGCGTTGTATGCACACGGTTCTGCCGTGTGTATTTTATTGGATGGAGGAAACCGCCATAGCAACCAAAGATCATCTGATTAACGAAGAAATCACCGCGAAGGAAGTACGCCTCGTCGGGGTCAACTCCGAGGCGCTCGGGATCATGTCGATCTCCGAGGCGCGCAAGTACGCCGAGCAGAATAACGTCGACCTCGTTCTGATGGCTCCGAACGCCGTTCCGCCCGTCTGCCGCGCCATGGATTACGGAAAGTTCTGCTTTACCCGCGACAAGAAAGAGAAGGAAGCGAAGAAGAAGCAGCAGACCGTGAAGATCAAGGAGATCCAGCTTTCCTGCCGGATCGACGTGCACGACTTCGAGACCCGCGTCAATCAGGCGAAAAAGTTCCTGTCCGGCGGAGATAAGGTAAAGGTCGTTCTGCGCTTCAAGGGGCGTGAAATGACCCACCAGGATATCGGCCGTGAGGTGATCGCGCGGTTTATGGAGGCGTGTTCCGCCGAGGGATCGAACGACAAGGCGCCGTCGCTTGACGGACGGTTTATGTCGGTCGTGCTCGCCCCGGTCAAAAAGTGAAACCCGATTATAGATTCAGTTTTTGAATTTCTATGATAGATTAAACGACAAGGAGAAAAACCATGGGAAAAATCAAAACGCATAAGGCGTCCGCGAAAAGATTCAGCGTGACGGCGGGCGGGAAGGTCAAAATGAACCACTCGCAGCACAGACACAATCTCGGTCTCAAAACCGCGAAGAGAAAAAGAAACCTTCGCAAGAGCGCGATCCTTTCGCCCTCTATGAGCGCCACCGTCCGGACGATGATCCAGAAGTAAGACGACGCGAACGAATTGAGAATATTTCAGGAGGACAGAAGATAAAATGGCCAGAATCAAAGGCGCGATGATGACGCGCAAAAGAAGAAAGAGCGTTCTGAAAGCAGCGAAGGGCTACTGGGGAGCAAAGAGCAAACACTTCAAGATGGCGAAGCAAGCCGTCATGAAGAGCGGGAACTACGCGTTCGTCGGCAGAAAGGC
>CAMJDE010000165.1 GCA_946404295.1 uncultured Clostridia bacterium
GAGCTCGCCGGAAAACTCGGGGGCGTCACCCTGCACGTCAAGGCGCCTTCGGGCGGCGACGGGCGTCTTTACGGCGCCGTGACGAGCAAGGAGATCGCGACGGCGCTCACGGAGCAGATCGGCTCCCCGATCGACAAGCGCAAGATCTCGCTCGACAGCCCGATCAAGGCGCACGGCGTCTACACGATTACGGTCAAACTTTACGAGGGCATCGAGGGTAAGTTCACGGTTTCGGTGGAGGGATAAGACGAATGGAAGCGTCTGATCTGTTGAGAAAACTGCCGCTCTCGGTCGAGGCGGAGCAGTCGGTGCTCGGCTCGATCCTCGTCAAGCCCGAGAGTTTCGAGAAGATCGCGGGGATGCTGTCCCCCGACGACTTCTATATGGAGGAGCATAAGGCGATCTTTTCCGCCGTGACCGATATGTTCTTGAACAGCCGCACGATCGACACGGTCACGCTGGTCGACGCGCTGGTGCAGGGCGGCTACCGCGACAAGAGCGGGGGGATCCAGTACCTGACGCAGATCGCGCAGGTCGTCCCGTCCGCCGCGAATATCCGCGACTACGCGAAGATCGTCAAGGAAAAGGCGCTGCTCCGCCGCCTGATCACCGCCTGCGAGGAGATCTCCGAGGAGGCGTATTCCGAACAGGGCGACGTTTCGCGCGTCCTCGACGCCGCCGAACAGCGCATTTTCGAGCTCACGCAGAACAAGGGTTCGCGCGAGTTCCGCCACGTCAAGGATATCCTGAAAGGCGTCTTTCAGGAACTGGTGGACAAATCCGAGCACAAAGAGGTGGATCAGGGCGTTCGCACCGGGTTCTCCGACCTCGACCGCGTGCTCGTGCAGCTCGGTCCCGCCGACCTCGTTCTGGTCGGCGCCCGCCCCGGTATGGGGAAGACCTCTTTCGCTATGAATATCGCCGTCAACGCGGCGAAGGCGACCGGGAAAGCCGTCTGCATCTTCTCGCTCGAAATGTCGGGCGAACAACTCGTCAACCGGATGCTCTCGAGCGAGGCGATGGTCGACAGCCACGCGCTCCGCACGGGTGAGATCCGTCCCGAGGACTGGCAGCGGATCGCCGACGCGACCTCGATGCTCGCCGGCTGCGAACTGCTGATCGACGATACCTCGGGCATCACCGTCGCCGATATGAAGGCGAAACTCCGCCGGGTCAAGAACCTCGGGCTGGTCGTCGTCGACTACCTGCAGCTGATGCAGGCGTCGAAGAATATCGAGAGCCGCGTGCAGGAGGTCGCCGACATCTCCCGTAACCTGAAAATTATGGCGAAGGAACTCGCCGTTCCCGTCATCTGCTGCGCCCAGCTTTCGCGCGGACCCGAACAGAGAGAGAGCAAAAAGCCGATGCTGTCCGACCTCCGCGACTCGGGCGCGATCGAGCAGGACGCCGATATCGTCCTGTTCCTCTACCGCGACGAATACTATAAGGACGTGAAGGGCGCGAAAGCCAACGTCGAGGTCAACACGGCGGAGGTCATCATCGCGAAGAACCGTCACGGCGCGCTCCAGGACGTCAAAATGACCTGGAACGGTCAGTTCACGAAGTTCGTCACGATGGAAAAATCGACAATTCCGGGGAGCCAGGGATAATGGCCCCCCGTTCGCCCTTTTTCGCGTTTGCTTCGGGCGCAGAACGGCTGCTTGCCCGCGCGGGCGTGCGGCTCGACGCCGACAGCGGCGTTCTCGTCGCCTGGTCGGGCGGGGCGGACTCGACGTTTCTTCTTCGCGTTCTGCTCGTTTTAAGCGAAAAACACGGTTTTCCTCTCGCCGCTCTGCACGTCGAACACGGTATCCGCGGAGAGGAGAGCCGGCGCGACGCCGCCTTTTGCCTCGAAACGGGGAAGAAGCTCGGCGTGCCGACCCGGGTCGTTTCGGTCGACGTTCCCGCCGTTTGTAAAACGACGGGGGAGAGCGTCGAGACGGCGGCGAGGCGCCTGCGCTACGACGCTCTGCGAAACGAACTTTCGTCGCGCCCCGGCTTTCGCTATATCGCGACGGCGCACAACCGCGACGACGCGGCGGAAACGGTACTGTTCCGGCTTCTGCGCGGCTGCGGGACCGACGGCGCGGGGGGGATCCCCGTCGCGCGGGGCGACCTGATCCGTCCGATCCTCGACGTCCCGGCGAAAACCATCCGCGAAACGCTCTCGTCGCTCGGGATCGACTTCGTTTGCGACTCGACCAACGCCGACCCCTTCTGCGCGCGCAACTATCTGCGGAACGAGGTCCTGCCCCGGCTCGGAACGATCACGCCCGACCCCGGCAAGATGCTTTCCGAGGCGGCGCGCCGCTTCCGCGAGGACGACGACTATCTTTCGTCTCTCGCCGCCGCCGTGCCGCTGTCAGACCGGACCGATCGGGCGGCGCTCGCCGCTCTGCCCGACCCGATCCTGAAGCGCGTTCTGTTCTCCGAATTTGCCGCTTTGTCACCCGTTATGCCCGAGGCGGTGCATATTGACGCGGCAGTTGCGCAAATTAGGAAAGAGCGCGACGGAAGGATCGCGTTTCCCGCCGGGACGTTTTTTTCGTGCGTCGGTGGGACGGCGCGTTTTGAAACCGCGGCGGATCCTTCCGAACCCGTCCCGGTCACCCTCGCCCCGGGCGGGACGCCGATCCCTTTTTCGGGCGACGTCGCCGGATTTTACCGATTCGGTCACGCGTCCGAAACGATTGGTTTTTCAAATGTTTACAATCTGTCTAAAAAAGTCATTCTTTCTTCTGCTACAATAGAAGGGAGCGTGACGGTCAGAGCCCCGCTTCCGGGCGATCGGATCGTCTACGGCGGCGCGACGCACGAGGTGCGGACGGTGCTTTCACAGCACAAGGTGCCGCGCGAACTCCGGGGAAACTACCCGCTTTTCTGCGACGGCGGGGGTGTGTTCTGGATCCCCGGGCTCGCCGTGCGCGACGGCTGCGACGGACGGGAATGCGCGGGCGAGGTCATCGTGTTTACCATCTCCGGCGGGATTTCGGACCGCGTGAAAGAATACGCGGGACGGCGCCGGGTCAAATCGGAAGGGGACGTATTATGAACCGTGACGTTGAAAGGATCCTGGTCGACGAAAAGGAACTGGACGCTCTTGTGACCAAGGTGGCGGGCGAGATCGACGCCGATTTCCGGAAGAGCGGAGGGCGGCTTCTGCTCGTCGCGATCCTGAAAGGATCGGTCGTCTTTATGGGCGACCTGATGAAAAAGATCCAGTCCCCGGTCGAGATCGACTTTATGAAGGTCTCTTCCTACGGGGCGGGGACGTCGAGTTCGGGCAACATCAACATCCACCTCGACCTGCAGAGAAAGGACATCGGCGACTGTAACGTCATCGTCGTCGAGGACATCGTCGACAGCGGACGCACGCTCTCGTACCTGACCGAGTACCTGAAACTCAAGGGCGCGAAGTCGGTCCGGACCTGCACCCTCCTCGACAAGCCCTCGCGCCGCGAGGTCGACTTCACCCCCGACTACGTGGGACGCGAGATCCCCGACGAGTTCGTCGTCGGCTACGGTCTCGATTACGACGAAAAATACCGGGCGCTCCCCTACGTCGGAGTGCTGAAACCCGAGGTATACGCGAAAACCTGATCTACCGAAAAAGAAAGGCATAGGCAGAAGAGTTCCATGAAAGCCAGCTTCAAAAACATCCTGATCTTCGTTCTCGTGATCGTGACGGTCGTCGTGCTCGCCATGATCCTCTCGGATATGCGGAAGGAAAATGACAAGGTCAGTTACAGCGAGGTGCTCTCCTTCTTCGACGAGAAACTCGTTTCGTCGGCGGAATACGACACCAAGTCCTATCTGACCCTCTACCTGCGCGTGAAGGGCGACTGGGACGGCGACGGCGTGACCGACCTTGACGAAAACGGGATCCCCGTGACCAAGACCGACGCGAAGGGGAACAAGGTCTATCAGAAGGTCACTTACCGGCTCGCGAGCTACGTTCAGCTCGACCGGGTCAACGAACTCTGCGAAGAGGGGCTTGCCGCCGGGTGGCTCGATTCCTACGACTTCGAGGAACCGAAAGACACGCCGTGGTATATCTCCTTCCTGCCTTATATCTTCGTGATCGTCCTTCTCGTCGTCTTCTACGTCGTGATGGTCAACCGCGCCGGGCAGGGGGTCAAGAACGGCTTTGCCCGCTCGCACGCGAAGGTCACTTATAACGCTAAGGACGCGGTGAAGTTCACCGACGTCGCCGGAGCCGACGAGGAAAAGAAGGAACTCGAGGAAGTGGTCGAGTTCCTCCGCGACCCCGGCAAATTCATCAAACTCGGCGCCCGGATCCCGCGCGGCATCCTGCTCGTCGGCCCTCCGGGAACCGGTAAGACCCTGCTTGCGAAAGCGGTGGCGGGCGAGGCGGGCGTTCCCTTTTACTCGATCTCGGGCTCCGATTTCGTCGAGATGTACGTCGGCGTCGGCGCTTCGCGCGTCCGCGACCTGTTCGACTCGGCGCGGAAACACCCCGCCAGCATCATTTTCATCGACGAGATCGACGCCGTCGGGCGTCACCGCGGAGCGGGTCTCGGCGGCGGGCACGACGAACGCGAACAGACCCTGAACCAACTGCTCGTCGAGATGGACGGCTTCGGCAACCACGAGGGCGTGATCGTCATGGCGGCGACCAACCGCCCCGATATCCTCGACC
>CAMJDE010000166.1 GCA_946404295.1 uncultured Clostridia bacterium
TCGTCCAAACTCTTGTTCTGATTGTACATCTTGCGGTAGATCGAGTAGACCGTCTTGACCCGCCCCTCGAGCGTGAAGCGGATGTTGCTCTCGTTCAGGCGCTTTTCGATCATCTGCTGCGCCTTCTCGATCAGGTCCTGGCTCTGTCCGTATTTCTTCCGGATCGAGTCGTTGATCTCCTTATACCCGATCGGGTCGAGGTAGGAGAGCGAGAGGTTTTCGAGTTCCTGCTTGATCTTCTGCATACCGAGGCGGTGAGCCAGGGGGGCGTAGACGTACATCGTCTCAAGGGCGATGTCGCGCTGACGGTCCTCTTTCTTCGCCGAAAGGGTACGCAGATTATGCAGACGGTCGCAGAACTTGATGAATATGACGCGGATGTCCTTGGTCATGGCGAGCAGCATCTTGCGGATGTTCTCGATGTGCTGCTCCTCCTTGTCGGCGACCGAGACAACGACGATCTTGGTCAGTCCGTCGACCAGAAGAGCGACCTCGTTCCCGAACTTCTGGCAGATGATGTTGGTATTGGTTTTATCCGAGCAGTCCTCGACGGTATCGTGCAGGAGCGCGGCACAGATCGAGTCGGTATCCAGCCCCATCTCGGCAACGATCTCCGCGACCGCGATCGGATGGCTGATGTAGGGCTCTCCGCTCAGGCGGAACTGCCCTTCGTGCATCTCTGCGGCGTAGGTATACGCTTCCTTGATCTTGTCGACGTCGTACTGCTTCCCGCTCTTTTCGAGAATCGACAGCAGATTGCTGATTTGTTCGTACATAAAAACTCCCCGAAACGCGCTTCGTCAGTTCAATGCGAGCCGTTTCACTCTTGCAAGGATAGTCGAATGGTCGAGATCGACCTTTCCGTCGGTTTTGCAAAGGTCGATCGAATACAGGTCCTCTCCCGCGGCGGAAAGGGTGATCAAACCGGTCTCCTCAAAAATCCGGAGAATCAGCCCGAGACGGAGGAAACCGAAGGGTTTACCGGGATCCGGGGTCAGGCGGGAGAGCATTGAGCGCACGGCGAAGTAATGCTCGCCCATCGCGACGGTCTCGCGGATCAGACGGTAGACCGAGGCAAAATCGACGCGGTCGGGAACCGGAACCTCGACTCCGACGGGGTCGCTCCCCTCCAGGATCGCTCCAAGCGCCGCGCGTTCGAGCGACAGGCGGTCGGTCGAGTCGGCGGAGCGCTTTTTATCCTTGACGATCAGCTGCAGCGACCGCCGTCCCGCGTACTCGTTGATCCCAAGCGAATAAAAGAGGTCGATCTTCTCCCCGACGAAGAGGTCAAGGGTGGATTCGGGCATCCGGAAAAACATCGCCTCGAAGGAACGGTCGCCCGCCCCTACGAGCAGTTTCGTATGCTTTCCGCCGCCGATCGGAAGGATCTGGCGGACAACCAACCCGCGTGAAATGAAGTAAGGGGTCGGGTTTCCGACACCGAAGGGCTCCATCCGCTCGATCTGTTCTTCAAGCGAGAGCGAAAGGTCCTCTCCGGAAAGTTCGCAGTCTGCGTCGAGCGTCGGGATCAGCGCGTCGTGGGTCAGGCGTGCGCGCGCATACTCGTTGATCCGTTCACGGAACGCCGGAAAATCCCCGCGTCTGATCGAAAGTCCGGCGGCAAGTTCGTGCCCGCCGTACTTCGGAAGAATATCCTCGCAGGACGAAAGGGCTTCAAAGAGGTTCAGCCCCTTGACGCTCCGTCCCGATCCCTTTCCGACGTCGTCGGGCGACGGATAGGGTTCTTCCCTCCCCTCGAAGGAAACGAGGATCGACGGGAGCCCGTAGCGGTCGGTGATGCGCGAGGCGACGATCCCGATCACGCCGTGATGCCACTCGTCGGAGGAGAGAACGATCACGGGATCGTTTTCAAAGTCGTGCTCCGCCTCGATCTGTGCGAAGGCGTCGCGGACGATCCGGTTCTCCTCGTCCTGTCGCTCGCGGTTTGCGTCGCAAAGAATCTCGGCGTACTCCCGGGCGCGCTCGGGCGTCTCGGAGAGCAGAAAATCGACGGCAAGCGACGCCGAACGCACGCGGCCGACGGCGTTGATGCGCGGCGCAACGGTAAACCCGATAAAGGACGAGGTGATCTGCAGTCGCTTTTTCGTGCTCTGCCGATCGCGCTGGTCTCCCCGCTGATTGACCATTTCGATCAGGGCGGCGAGAGCGGGGCGGGGACGGCGCTCGATCAGATCGAGCCCGAGCTTGACGATCAGTCGGTTTTCCCCGACGATCGGCATCACGTCGGCGATGGTCCCGATCGCGACCAGATCGGCGTAGGAGAGCGCGATCGTATTGACCGCGGTGATCCGGTCGGACCCGGACAGCTTTTCTTCCAGAGCGCAGAGCAGTTTGAAGGTCACGCCGACCCCCGCCAGTTCCTTGAAAGGATAGGAACAGTCGGGGCGGTGCGGATTGACGACCGCGACGGCGTCGGGTATGCTCTCGCAGCACTCGTGGTGATCGGTGACGACGAAATCGACGCCGAGAGCTTTCGCGTTCTCGACCTCGCGGTTCGCCGTGATCCCGGTATCGACCGTCACGATCAGTTTCGTGCCTTCCGCGGCAAGCTGCGCGACCGTCGAATCGGAAACGCCGTACCCGTCGCCGAACCGGCTGGGGATAAAGTAGGAGACGTCGGCGCCCTTCTCTTTCAGATAAAGGAGCAGGGTCGTGACGCTGGTCACGCCGTCGACGTCGTAGTCGCCCCAGATCGTGATCTTTTCGTGCGACGCGAGCGCCCGCGCGATGCGGTCGACCGCCGGTTTCATATCGGTCAGGTCAAACGGGTCGCCGAGCATTTCGTTTGCGAGGGTAAAGTAGGATCGGGCGTCCTCCGGGGTCCGGTGCCCACGATTCCAGAGCAGACGGGAAACGACGGGATCGATCCCGAGCGTCTTGGTCAGTTCCTCTTTCGCGGCTACCGCCTCCCGGGTGAGATCGTCAAGGACGCGCCATTTTTTCTCCCCTCCGATTTCAAATGAAGCGGATCTCATATAAACTTGTGCGAGCAGATCGCTCTGCCTTCCTTAATAATCGTTGAAAAGCGCTCTAAAAAGCGGCGTAGCGGGACGCAAGGGCAAGCGCCGTATAGAGACCGTCGGCGGCTGACGACGTGATCCCGCCCGCGTAACCCGCGCCCTCCCCGCAGGGATAAACGTTGGTCGTCCCGCACAGCGTACGGTTCTCGTCCCGCCTGATCCGGACGGGCGAACTGGTCCTGGTTTCCGGCCCCGTCAGGATCGCGTCGTCGGACGCAAATCCCGCGATCCGACGGTCGAACGCGCGGACTCCGCGGCGCAGCCCGTCGACGACGAAGGACGGAAGGTATTCCGATGGATCGGCGATCCGGACGTCGCCGAAGAGATAGGACGGGACGACGGCGCCGACCGGACGTTCGGCGCGCCCCGCAAGCAGGTCGGCGACCGTCACGGCGGGAGCGACGTATCTCCCCCCGCCCGACGCAAACGCCGCGCGCTCGATTCTTTGACGGAACGAAATCGCCTCCTGCGGCGTATTGCCGTAATCGTCGGTGAATACCGAAACGCAGACGGCGGAGTTGGCGTTTTTGCCGTCGCGGGCGTGACGGGACATCCCGTTGACGACGACGGTCCCCTCTTCGCTCGCGCCGCAGACGACCGTCCCGCCGGGACACATACAGAACGTATAGACACCCCGGGTCGAGGTGTCGCATGAAAAGTTGTATTCCGCGTGCCCGAGCGCCGGATGTCCGGCGAAGCGCCCGTAGAGCGCCCGGTCGATCATCTCCTGCGGATGTTCGATCCGCATCCCGACCGAAAAGGGCTTCGGCTCGATCGGAAGACCATCGGATAAAAGCCGGAGGAACAGATCGTTTGCGCTGTTCCCGACGGCAAGGATCAGGGCCCCGCAGGGGATCTCCCCTCCGTCGGTCATAACCGAGACCGCCTCCCCGTTTTTCAGGGTGACCGATCGGACCTCGGTATGATAACGGAACTCCGCGCCCTTTTCCTCAAGATAAGCGATCATACGGGAAAGGACCCCGCGCAAGAGATCGGTCCCGACGTGCGGGCGCGCGAGCCGAAGGATCTCCTCCGGGGCGCCGAACGAAACGAAACGACGAAGAACGTGCGAGACGGCGGGATCGTTGATCCGCGTGACGAGTTTTCCGTCCGAAAAGGTCCCGGCGCCGCCGGCGCCGAACTGGATATTGGTGCGGGGGTCGAGTACGCGGGAGCGGCTGAACGCGTCGACCGTCGCGACCCGCTCGGAAAGCGATCCGCCCTTTTCGAGTACGATCGGGCGGTAGCCGTTTTCGGCAAGCAGCAGCGCGGCAAACAGCCCCGCGGGGCCGCTTCCGACGATCACGGGACGCTCGGAAAGACGCTTTTCGGGTTTGGAAGGCGAAAGATCCGCCTCGCGCCCGAGCGCGATCCGATTGGCTTTCAGGACGTTATCGGGCGCCGGGGCAAGATCGCCCTCGGCAAGCACCGAGACGGTAAAACGGATATCCTCCCGCCGCCTGGCGTCGACCGAGCGGCGAAAGAGCGAATAACGGACGTCGCTCCCCGGCATAATACCCGCCGAGCGAAGCCGCTTTTCCGCTTTTGAAAATGCTTCCCCTTCGACAAAGTCAAGGGGAAGCACGATATCGTTGACAAGATAGGTCATAAA
>CAMJDE010000167.1 GCA_946404295.1 uncultured Clostridia bacterium
CCGTCCTCTTCGTGAAGCGACTCCAGCCGCTCCTTCGAGCAGAAGCAATAGTAGGCGGCGCCGCGCTCGACGAGTTCTTTCGCGTAGCGCAGATAGATCTCTTTTCGCTCGGATTGGATATAGGGACCGTTCTCCCCGCCGACGCCGGGACCCTCGTCGTAGCGAAGACCCGTGACCTTCAGCGTGTCGATGATGACGTCGGTCGCGCCCTCGACGAGCCGCTCGCGGTCGGTGTCCTCGATCCGGAGGATAAAGGTCCCGCCGCTGTGTTTGGCGATCAGGTAGGAATAGAGCGCCGTCCGCAGATTCCCGATGTGCATATACCCCGTGGGGCTGGGCGCAAATCGGGTGACGACAGTTCGGTTGATCATAGCGGTGAAAAACTCCTTTGACAACATAATATCGCTATCATATTGTACCATATCCCCGCGCTTTCGTCAATCGCAAAAATAAATTATTTACTTTTTTACAAAAGAGAGTTATAATAATGACGGAGGATGTTTTTATGTTCAAAAGCGTATTTGCGAAATACCTGACCGCGATCTGCATCCTGATCCTCGCCTGCATCCTCGTGCTTGCCTGGATCATCAATTCGGTCGTGCGGAATTACGCGGTCGAACTCAAACGAAACGAAATGAACTGGAGCTGTTCGACGACCGTCAGTCTCGTGTCTCTGACCTACGGGAACTCGGACGGGTCGCTTCCGTTCTCCGAATTCGTTCTGCGCAACGAGAACGACATCGCGGATATGATCGCGATGATCCTCGAGCGCGACGATTCGCAGACGGTGATCCTGACCGACAGCGCCGGACAGATCCTGCTCTATTCCGGTCGGAACGACGTTTTAAGCGGCGAAACCGTGCCGCAGAGCGTTCTGTCCGCTCTCTTTGAGGACGGAGAATACAACACGCACGGCGACGTCGGCGGCGCGGTCCGCGGACGTTACCTGACCTTTGCCCGTCCCGTCCTCGCCGAAGACGGGACGTTTGACGGCGCGGTATTCCTTCTGTCCTCTGCCGAGGAGGAAAAAACGCTGATCAAGACCATGACCGAATCGATCGTGATGTCCTCTCTCTGGGTGCTGCTTGCCGCGATGATCGCCGTCTATTTCATCACCGATCGCGTCGTCGATCCCCTCCGGGGAATGACCAAGGCGGTCAAACGGTTCGGAAAGGGCGATTTCAAGATGCGTGTCCCTGTCGGGGGGCGTGACGAGATCTCCGAACTCGGCGAGGCGTTCAACCACATGGCGGAGTCGCTCGAGCATACCGAGAAGATGCGGAATATGTTCCTCGCAAACGTCTCTCACGACCTGCGAACACCGATGACGACCATCTCGGGCTTCATCGACGGGATCAATTCGGGCGCCATCCCCCCCGAAAAACACGGGTACTACCTGAATATCATCTCGGGCGAGGTTCACCGTCTGTCGCGCCTCGTGTCGGAGTTGCTCGACCTCTCCAAACTCGAGTCGGGTGAAAGAAAATTCGAGGCGGCTCCTTTCGATATAGCCGAAACGACTCGCCTGATCCTGATTTCCTTTGAACAGAAGATCAACGAAAAACGCCTGGACGTCGAGTTTTTGACCGACGAGGACTCGATGACGGCAAACGCCGACAAGGACGCGATCTATCAGGTTCTTTACAACCTCGTCGACAACGCGATCAAATTCTCGCGCGAAGGCGGTTTGCTCCGCGTTTCGATCGGCTACGGAGAAGGGGGAAAGATCGCCGTTTCGGTCTTCAACGAGGGCGAGGGGATCCCCGCGGCGGATCTCCCGTTCGTGTTCGACAGGTTCTACAAGTCCGACAAGAGCCGCGGGCTCGATAAAAACGGCGTCGGTCTCGGACTTTATATCGTCAAGACCATTCTCGAAGCGCAGGGAGAGACGATTTCGGTCGAGAGCAAAGAACACGAAAACTGTTCCTTCACCTTTACGCTTAAGGCGTGTGATCGGGACGTAAACGATCGTCCCAAAAACTGAACCGAAAGCAAAAAAAAACGGCGCCCGCCCGGGGCGCCGGTTTTAGTTTTGAAAGGGAAGTTCGACCTTTGTCGTCGGAAGATCCGAGAGATCCTCCGGGTGATGCGTCGAGAACAGGATCAGCGCGTCTTTTGCCGCGCTCCTGATCGCGTCGAGAACCTGTGCGATCGACACCGGATCCAGTTCCTTCGTCACCTCGTCCAGCAATTTGATCGGGTGCGGGGAAAAGAGCGCGCGGGCAAGCGAAACGCGTTGTTTCATCCCGCCGGAGAGGGCGTCGGGCGTCGATTCCGCCTCGTTCGACAAAAGTCCGAGCGACGCAAGCAGCGCGCGCGCTTCGGCTTCGTTATTTGCCGCTTCCTCCTTGGTTTCGGGATTGCGGACGCAGGTCACGTTTTCAAGCGCCGAAAGCCCGGGAAACAGGCGGTATTCCTGAAAGGCGAACGCGACGGGATCCGAAACGGAGATCGTTCCCGACGTCGGTTTTTCAAGGGCGGCGCAAAGGCGGAGCAGGGTCGTTTTTCCGCATCCGCTCGGACCCGTGATCAGATAGACGCCGGGACCCTGAAAAGAAAAAGAAACGTCGGTGAAAACAGGCTTGTTCCGATATCCGAAGGAAAGGGAAGACAGAATGATCTCAGGCACGGTTTTCCCTCCTTTTTTTCGTCGGTTTTCGGTTTCCGAACGCGAAGCGTATCAAGCCGTCGAGAAGGATGCTGACGAGGATGACGACGAGCGTCCAGGCAAACAGTTTCGAGGTATCGACGTTCCACGCCTTCGCGTCCCAGATCATGTAGCCGAGCGAGGCGGGTGTACGGACGAGGATCTCGGTCGCGATGGTTGCCTTCCACCCCAGTCCGAGCGAGGTCGAAAGGGCGGAGGAGAGATAAGGGGAGAGAGCCGGAAAAAGATACAGGCGTACCGTCTTCCGAAATCCGAACCGATAGACATTCGCGACCTCGGACAACGCGGGATCCAGCGCGCGCAACCCCTCCGCAAGACTGCTCCAGACGATCGGAATGACCATAAGAAGGCAGATAAACCCGGGCAGAATACGATTGTTCAGAAATACCCACGCGATGATGATAAACGACGCGACGGGTGTTGCCCGGATGATCGTCATGACCGGAGAAACCACGGAATCGAAGAGTTTTGAGAGCGCGGAAGGAACGGCGAACAGTACGCCGATCACAACACCCGCCGCAAAACCGACGGCAAGCGAAAGAATGGATTTCAGAAGCGCGAGATAAAGGTTTCTCGTACCGAATAGGGAGAAGAGGTCCCGGAAGACGGACGCGGGGGTCGGGAGTACGAAAGGCACCCCGACCTGCCACGCCGCGAAAGCCCAGATTCCGATCCAGAAACAAACCGAAAGAATCGGTAAACCGAACCGGATCAGGGGCTTTTCAGTCCAAACCGCATTCGCTGAAACCATAGAAAGATGAGAGCGGCTGTTCAGCCATTCCGAGCGCGGAGAGGAAAGCGTTGACGGTGGTTCCCATCTCCGTGCCCTTCATAAAGGTCAGATTGCAGCGCGGGATCGCCTGCTTTGCGATCGGGAGTTTCGGGAAGATACCCGCGTCGACGGCGTACTGCGCCGCCGTTTCAAGGTTGGCGGGATCCTTCATCCAGTTGATCGACGCCTCGTAGTCGGAAAGGAAGGAGGAGATCAGGGTCGGATGCTGCGCGGCAAAATCGGTCGATACGACCATGCAGCCCTGCACCAGCGGGTCGTTTCCGACCTCGTCCCACGCTTCGGTCAGATCGAGCGCGATCGAGTAGGTCTTGTTTCCCGCCTGCATCAGGATTGCCGTGACCTTGGGCTCGGGGAACAAAATATAGTGTACGTTGGCGTCGGTTTGCGCCGCGCCGGGAAGGGTCTCGAGGTCGTACTCCATATTCAGCGTGACCGAACTCTCAAGTCCGTTTTCTTTTAAGACGTGCTGCAGGATCAGTTTCGGCGCTTGTTCGGGAACGTAGATCGTCTTTCCCGCAAGAGAGGACAGGTCGTTTGCGGGGACGGTCGCGCCGTCGTCCGAGAGCAGATAGAGCACGCCGAGGGTGTTGACCGCGAGCATCGAAATCGCGCGCGAACCCGTCAGGTTCTTCGCGTAGTTCGGGAAAGCGTTGGTCGGAAGAGCGGCGAGGTCGATATCGCCGTTCGCGTAAGCCGCCATGATCTCGACGGGCGAATTGTACTTCGTGAAGGTGACTTTTTCGTTTTCTTTGTTGTCCGCGATCATTTTGGAGAGTCCGAGCCCGGTCGAACCGGACAGGTATCCGACGCGGACGGTCGTGTCGTCGGTCGCGTTTTTCTTGGCGCAGGACGCGAAGGAGACGAGGAGAAGCGCGAGGGTGAGGATCAGGAGGAGTGCTTTTTTCATGACAGGATTCCTTTCAATGCGTTTGGATTTATGATTTTGATTGCGTTGCCGTGTTTTTCAATGATTTTGCGGGACGAAAACGACGCGAGCGCCCGATAGAACGAGGCGCGCGAGAGGTTCATCGTTTTGATCAGCGCCGTTACGTTTTTGACGGTGACGACGCCGGTCTCGTCCTGCTCGGAAAGGAGCAGGCAAGCGGTCTTTTCGTCCGCCGACGCCGCCGAGAAATCCCGCACCCGACGGTTGAGAAAAACGAGTTTATCCGAAATAAAGC
>CAMJDE010000168.1 GCA_946404295.1 uncultured Clostridia bacterium
CTTTATCTCGGATCAGATCATCGCGCGCGACCCCGGCACGGTCGGTATCTATCGGCTGACGATGAAGGAGGGAAGCGACAATTTCCGTCATTCCTCGGTGCAGGGCGTGATGAAGCGCGTGCAGGCGAAGGGGATCGACGTCGTGGTCTACGAACCGACGATGAAGGAGGACTCCTTCTTCCGCTGCCGCGTGATCCGCGATCTCGACGAGTTCAAACGGATCTCCGACGTCATCGTCGCCAACCGTTTCAACGCCGATCTCGAGGACGTGAAGGAAAAGGTCTACACCCGCGATCTCTACTACCGCGACTGACGTTTTTTTCGCGAAACGCCGCGCGAGGGCTTGCAAAAGCCGTCGTGATGCGGTATAATGAAAAAAGAGGATCCTCACGGCGGAAGGGCGTTTCCGCGGAGGACCCCGGAAGGGAAGCAAGATGAAACTGATCGCCTTTGATCTCGACGGGACTCTGACCCAGCATAAAACCCCGCTCGAAGAGGGAAACCGGGCGTTTCTGTCTCTGCTTTCCCGGCACTATCGGCTCCTGATGGTCGGCGCGGGCGACTCCGAGCGGATCGCGAGCCAGATGGACTATTTTCCGATCGAGATCCTCGGCAACTACGGGATGCAGTACGCCGTGGTCGAGGGCGGAAAACGCACCGTCCTGCGTGAGGAGACCGTCTACTGCGACCGCGAAAAGATCAAGCAGACGACCGACGATCTCCGCAGACGCTTCGGCTTTACGGTCTACCGCGGCGACTCGGCGCTCTTCTTTTCCACCGGCTGCGCTGCGTTCCCGCTGCTCGGGACCGACGCCACCCTCGAAGAGAAACTGGCGTTCGACCCCGATAAGAGCCGCCGCCGGGCGCTGCTCCCCGAGGTGCGCGCCGCGTTCCCCGATTACGAGGTGTTCGTCGGCGGCGCTTCCTCGTTCGATCTCGCGCCGCGCCCCTACAACAAGTACTATGCGCTCGTCCGCTTCTGCTGCGAGAACGGGATCCCCTTTTCCGACGTGCTCTACGTCGGCGACGACCCCGGAGAGGGCGGGAACGACGAGCCGGTCTACCGCGCGGGCGTCCCGTTCGTTCAAATTGACGACTACCGCAAATTGCCCGAAAAACTCGCGTTTCTTTTGCCCGCTCCGGCGGGCGCGACCACCTGAACGAAGAGAGGAAGAACCAACGATGCAGGACGACAAGAACAAAAATACCGGCGACAACTGGGACGAGAATCCGAAATACGCCGACAAAGAGAACGCCGGAGAGGGCGGCGGACACTATTACTACAAGCAGTACACGACCCCGACGGGGAACCCTCCGCCCGTCAATCTGCCGCAGCAGCGCGATAACGACGGCTCCTTATCCAAGACGCTCGGGATCATCGGGCTGCTCGTGACGCTCTGCTCCTGCCAGGTCGCGGGGATCGTCCTCGGGATCATCGGTCTTGCCAAGGCGAAGCGGTCGAAGCAGACGCTCGGCTTCGAGACCTCGGAGGCGGCGACGGGACGGGTGCTCGGGATCGTCAATATCGTGCTCGGGATCCTGATGATCATTCTCTCCGCCGTGATGACCGCTTTCTATATCGCCTCGGGTATGTTCGACGAGTTTTTCGCCGCGACGACGAATCCCGACCGGAGCGTCGAGGCGTTCGTCGCCCTGCGTTCCTTCATCGGATAAACGAAAGACCGTCGGAAAACCGACGGTCTTTTCTATTGCCCGGGAAGAAAGTCGCCCGCCGGATCGAACCCGAAGGCGAACAGAAGGATATTGCGCAGAAGGAAGAAGGCGGCGAAGAGCCCGAGCAAGGCAAACGTCCACCCCCGCGGCACCCGGAACGAGAAGAACCCGCCCCGGATAAAAACGACCACCGCCCGGACGTAATAGAAAAGAAGGACGGGGAGCGAGACGAGAACGGCGGGATTGAGGCGGAAGGCGGTCGCGAAATCCAACCGGAGGAGCGACAGGATCGCGCGCGAACCGCCGCAGAAGGGGCAGTAGACGTGCAACAGATCGTGGAGCGGACAGGTCACGACGGGAACCCCCGCCCGCCTGAGGAACGAGAAGAGGAAAAAGAACCCGCAAAAAAGCCCCGCGAGCGCGAGAACGATCAGGTGAAAAACCCAAAACGAGCGGCGCCGATCGGTCTCCATAAGACCCCTCCTCTCCGAAAAAAGTGAAAAATCGGATTTCCTATTGAAAAAACGCGCAAAATATTGTATACTAAGAATAGTATAGCATTTTCCCCGGCAAAATGCAAGCCGCGGGAATCGAAAGGAGGGGTCGGTCCGTGGGCAGTTTCGTAATGCGGCGCGTGAAGGACGGCTTCGTTTTTCAACTCTACGCCCCCAACCGTCTGATCATCTCGACCTCGCCGGTCTACATCACCGAGGACGCGTGTAAAAAAGGCATTCTCACGGTGATCGAGCAGGGAAAGAACGCGGGTGAAGCCGACCTGACCGATCCCGGAAAGCCGCTGCCCAAGACGCCGCGCTACGAGATCCTCCGCGATGCCGCCGGGTCGTACCGTTTCCGTCTCCGCGCCAAGCGCGGCGACGTGATCCTGACCTCGTCCGCCTATTCCGATCCGACCCTCGCCGCGCTCGGGATCGGGATCGTGCGCGAGAACGTCGAGGACGCGCGCACCTACGTCTCCAAAAACGGGGAAGTGGTTCTGATGAACCTGCTTCGCCGCGACAGCAAAAAGACAAAGAAAAAGCCGGGGCGTACCCCCGACGTCGCCGAACTGACCATCTACACCGACCGTCCCCTGATGACCGAGGCGGACAAAGAGATCGGCGGAGCCCACCCGGAACCCGCCGGGGAGACTGCCGCCGATCAAACCGACCCGACCGATCCCGTCACCGAACTGTTCGGAGGGGATTAAGCCGTCGCGTTTTCGCGTTCCGAGAGCACGCGGTTCATCTCGCTTTGGATCCGCGAACGGACAAGCTCGCAGAGTTCCTGACGCGTCAGGTTCTCGTACTCGGAATAGGGGATCGCCTTGAGATAGCGGATCTCGGTCACGACGCGACCGAAAATGCGGTTGGTGTTCATCGATTTCCACGAATCGATCAAAACGACCGGAACGATCGGACATTTCGCGATCATCGCGCTGTAAAAACACCCGTCGTGAAACTCCTGCAGCGTGTTTTTGTTTTTCCCCCACTTTCCCTCGGGGAACACGATGAACCGCCGCCCCTTGTCGCGCACCTCTTCGCCGAGTTGGCGCAGACATTTTACCTGCTGGCGCGGGCGCTTCTGGTCGATGCGGATCCCGTCGAGAAGATCGACCGCCTCGTTTGTCGAAAAAACGTGAGAGTGCTCGATTTCGATCAGGACCGAACAGGGCTTTTCGTGATACGAAAGGAGCCCGATCGCGTCGTATTTTCCCTGATGATTGGCGTACATGATATACCCGCCCTCGCTCGGCAGGTTCTCTTCACCCGTGACGACCGAGGTCGTCTTCGCGTTTTTGCGAAGGTAGGTGACCATCTTCTGCACGTGGCGGTAGCGGTAGAGTTCGTCGTATTTGTCGCGGTTTTTGTGGATCTTTCTCGCCTGGAACACCATACGGAGCATCTTGAAGAAACTCCGGACCACGACGTATCTGAAACGCAGCAAAACGTGTCCCTTCTTTCTTTTTTCCTCGTTTTCGATTGTCATTATACACTTCAATATGAATTGAATATGAAATCCGCGCCCCACAAGACGTATTAAACATCCGAAAGGAGAACGCGCATATATGAAGCATATCTTTGTCATCAACCCCGCGGCGGGGAAGAAGGACTCTTCCGAGGAGATCATGCAGGCGGTCGCCGCGATCCCCGGCTACGACTGCGAGTTTTACGTCACCCAGGGACCCCGCGACGCCACGCGGTACGTCAAGAACTGGCTTGAGGAGCACGCCGATCAGCGCGCGCGTTTCTACGCCTGCGGCGGCGACGGCACGCTGAACGAGGTCGTGAACGGCGTCGCCGGGCACGAGAACGGTTCGGTCGGCGTATATCCTTCCGGGAGCGGCGACGATTTCGTCAAATACTACGGCGGGCGCGACAACTTCCTCGATTTCAAAAAACTGCTGGACGCCCCCGAGGACGAGATCGACCTCCTGACGGTCGACAACGGCAAACCCGGCGAGTTCCGCTACTCGATCAACATCACCAACTTCGGCTTTGACACCACGGTCGCGAAGACCATGATCAAGGTCAAACGGAAAAAGATCATCGGCGGCAAGCACGCCTACGTCACCGGCGTCGTGACGGGGCTTCTCAAGGCGATGCGCAACAAGTGCGAGATCACGGCGGACGGCGAGCGCGTCGACACCAAGGGGCGCATCCTGCTCTGCACGCTCGCGAACGGCGGCTACGTCGGCGGCAGTTTCTTCTGCGCGCCGCGCGCCGACAACCACGACGGGCTGATCGAGGTGACGGCGTTCCGTCCGCTCTCGCGGATCACCTTCGTCCGCCTGCTCAAATCCTACACCAACGGCACGCACCTCGACGACGCGCGCTTTACCAAGTACATCACCTACCGTCGGGCGAAAGAAGTGCTCGTGAAGGCGCCCGAGGGCTTCTCGATGTCGGTCGACGGCGAGATCGTCGACGGGACCGAGTTCAAGATCGGCATCGCGCACAAGGCGATC
>CAMJDE010000169.1 GCA_946404295.1 uncultured Clostridia bacterium
CCACGCGTTGGTCGACCCGAGCGGCGAATTGGCGCAATCGATCCGCGAAAACTATCGCGGTCTGGAAACGGCGCGCCTCGAATGGCGCGGACTTCGCGTCACCGTTACGGTATAAACAAAAAGGCAAGCCGATTGCGGCTTGCCTTGCTTGTGCTTGGGGGACGGTCTTTTTACCGCGTTTGCAGTTCCCGGATCTTTCTTGCGCTGCATTCCCGCCACGAGTTCCAGCAATTGTCGTTTGCGGCGTCGAGCGCGTCGAGCAGACGCGGAATCCTTGCATACTCTTTTTCTGCTTCCGAGATTTGTCCCTTTTCAATCAGATCCTCCGCGATGCGGAGTTGCATCTCAAAAAGAAGTTCCAGCGAAGCGCCGCGCTGCATTTCCGCCGCATTCCGTTTTTCTTCGCCCGTCAACACGTTCGCCGTCTCCGATAAACGTGAAAAGGTCAGATCGGGGATCTGCCGCAACGCCGCCCGCGCGTTATCCGTTTCGCCTTTCGCTTTGTATGCGTAAGCCAAAAAACGAAACGCGTCGTACTTGACGGCGGCGTCGTTCGTCGCGTCGATCGTTCGCAGAGCGATCTCGATCGTTTTGTCCGAGTTATCCGTGTAGTTTTCCAAATACAAAAGGTTTTGCAGAAGAATATCGTTTTCGGGATACCGTTTCAACGCGTCGTAAAGGATACGTTTCCCCTTTTCAGGGTCGCTTCTGCGAAGCGGCCAAGTCGTTTTTGCGATGCGCGACACTTCGTCCGCAGTTTTTTCGGCACAGTAATCGAACAGTTCGTCCATTGATACCCCGAAATAGTTTGCGAGCGTCGGAGCAAGCGCAATGTCGGGAAGGGTGACCTCGTTTTCCCATTTGGATACCGCCTGAAACGAGATGCCGACGGCGTTTGCCAACTGTTCCTGCGTAATTCCCCGCGCCAAGCGGAGTTCCTTGATTTTGCGTCCGATTTTCAACGTTTCAAACCTCCTTCGTTTCGTTGCGCTTTTATCATATCACGGCGCGGCGAATTGTGCAATAACCGCTTTTTCGAGACGCTTCAACTTGAGGGGGAAAACGGACAAAACAAAGCAGAAAAAAGCGAGACGGGCGCGCCGAGGCGTGTTATAATGGTCTTGCGGAAAGGGGAGATGTAAAATGAACTGGATCGAGGGGATCGGCAAGGCGATCGACTATATCGAAGCGAACCTGACGGAGGAATTGACGATCGGCGAAATCGCGAAAAAGGCGTGCGTTTCACCCTACTATTTTCAAAAATCGTTCGCTCTGCTCTGCGGGTTCACGGTCGGCGAGTATATCCGCCGTCGGCGGCTCGCGCTCGCGGGGAGCGACCTATTGACGACCGACGATAAGGTGGTCGATCTCGCGCTCAAATACGGTTACGGCTCGGCGGACAGTTTTACGAAGGCGTTTACCCGTTTTCACGGCGCGACGCCGACCGCCGTGCGGAAAGGCGGGCGTCTGATCAAAACGTACGCGCCCCTGCAACTCAAACTGTTTGTGAAAGGCGGATTTATTATGGATTACAGGATCAAAAAACAGGACGCGTTCTCGGTCAAGATAAAGATCAGGGAGAACGAAATCGTTTATCTTGACGACGGAAAGCTCCCGGATTTCGTGCAATTCGCAATCAATATTCGCTACCGCGAAGAGTTGCCTTCGTACAGAATTGAACGAGCCGCCCCGGGCGAACCGACCGACGGTTTCGACGCGGTGCGCGTCCCGGGTTTCTTGTGGGCAATTTTCAAGTGTTCCGGGGCGACGCGAACCGAGGCGCGGGAGAGAACGTGGGCGAGGATCCGGGACGAATGGCTCCCGCAAACGAACTACGAGCCGCTCTCGCCGAATTATATTATGGTCAATTATCCCGACGGGGAAGCCGACTTCGGCGAGATCATGATCGCGGTCAAAGAGAAGTAAGTATTTTGCGTCGAACAAAGCAAGCCGTTTTCGGCTTGCTTTGTTGCGTTTGAGGGACGGTTTTCCCGTTCTTTCGGCTCCTGTTTTCACGCTTCGTTTTCGCTGCATTTAGTCTTTTTCCATTCAAAAAGAATATGAAACAAGAATAATTATTGACAAATAATGGAAATTAATGTAGAATAAAAAGGAGAAATCAAAAAAAGCGAAGGAGTGAAAAAATGAAAGTTTTTGTTAGTTGGTCTGGCGAGTTGAGTCAAAAGTACGCCAAAGCGCTTAAAGAATGGTTGGAACAGTGTATTCAATCTGTTGAGGTTTTTTTCTCCTCTGAAGACATTGAAAAGGGAGAAAACTGGCAAATTAAAATATCGGGGGAATTACAAGATACAAACTACGGTATCGTTTGCTTAACGCCAGAAAACATAGATGCTCCTTGGATTCATTTTGAAGCGGGAGCATTGTCAAAATTGTTGGATTCCAGAGTTATGGTTTTGGCTATCAATATTAATTTTTCGGATATAAAAGGTCCTCTTAAAGCATTTCAAGCAACCAAGTTTGAGCAAGATGATCTTTATAAACTATTGAAAGCAATAAACACTACACAGGAAAAACCACTTTCTGAAGAAAAACTCAGAAATAGTTTTGATGCTTTTTGGCCGCAGTTTAAATCCAAGATTGAGGAAATCAAAAATGATAGTGCGAATGAGGTGGAAGATAAAAAAGCATCAAAAGTAAATGTAAGTGGAACAGTTGACGAAATTTTGCAACTTGTTCGAAGTCAAAATGCGTTAATAAATAGTCCGGAAAAGCTTTTACCTGTAGAGTATCTGGAGTATGTTTTCAGAAAGAATGAACGATCAAATGACGCAGACAGAATTTTGGAAGAAGTTTATTCTTTTTCCGAGTTCCTTGTCAGAAAATATGGTTCCATGCTTAGACAGGATTACACTTTCTTTTTTGAGAATTATTATTTGATGGTAAAGAATATTAGTTCAGATAATCCGATTTGGCGGAGGAGGTTTTATGCTCTTTTTTCGAGATATAAAAAAGAGAGTAGAACAGATGAAACAATAGTTGAAGATGAGAAAGAGTTAGGTGCGTTGAAATAAGGATCCGTTATTTGGAACGCAGAGAATCATCAAATTCGGGCGCTTGCCGAAGCAAGCGCCCTTTTGATGCGACGGGTCAGTTCCGTTTGTATTTTTCGAGTACTTTCACGTATTCCGGATCCTTCCGCAGTTCAACGTCGCGGTCCCACGCAGAGGAGAGCGCCCAGCCGAGCCGGACGGCGAGTTTGCTGTCGCGGTCGTGTTCCCCGAGGGCAACGTCAAAGAGCGGCTTGTCGCCCCGAGCGAGTTCGTCAACCTTTTTCGCGGCGGCAAGGGATTTGTCGAGGATCCGGATCATATCCGCGTTTTTTGCGCCGCGGGCGGGACGGTACTTCAGATCGTTCAGCAGCCGTCCGTAGATCGATTCCGCCTGCACGACGAGATACGCCTCCCGACGTTCGCACCCGAACCGGAAGAGTTCGTCGGCGGTCCCCTCGGTCTTTTTCAGCAGTTCATCGTACGGGACCGCGGGATCGAAGAAATAGGACTTGACGAGTTTGTCGGCACCGAAATCGACGAGTTCGTACATATTGCGCTTTGCCCAGTAGAGAAACTCCGGACGGTCCTTTTGGAACATCTGTTCGTTCATCTGACCGCAGGTGTTGTACCAGTTGCCGCACTTTTCGCTGTGGATCCGGAGCGCCTCTTCGGTTTTGCCCTCGGCGTGGAGCAGGACCGCTTTCATCTTCCACGCGCCGAGCCGCAGATAGCCGTCGGTGCAGCCCCCGATGATCTTGTCGCAGATTTTCGTCAGTTCGTCCTTTTTGGCGAGCGCAAGTTCAAGATCGGGTTCGGCGTCGTCGACGCCGAGGGTTCCCATATACCGGAACATGACGCGATAGTCGTTCGGATAGGCGCGGTAGGCGTCCTCGATCAGTTCCTTCGCCGCGCGCGGATCTTTCCGGTTAAGGCGCCAGAATTCGGCGATCAGATCTTCGATCTTTTGGTCGACCTTCTTCTCGTCGTAACCCATCAGTTCGTCGAGGGTCACGCCGAAATAGTAGGCGAGCGGCTGCAGCAGCGTGATATCGGGATAGGTTTCGCCCCGCTCCCACTTGCTGACCCCGGCGGGGGTGACGTTCATCGCCTCCGCGAGTTGTTCCTGCGTGACGCTTTTCGTCACGCGCAGGCGCTTGATATTCGCGCCGATCGTGATTTCCATAAAAATTACCTCCCGTAAAAAACGTAAGCCGACGTCTGCTTCGTCTTTAGTATAGCAGAAAACCGGGGAATGTAAAGGGACCGTTCGGACACCGCGGGTAAACCGCAGGTTCAAAAAAGAGCGCAAAAAGACAGGAAAGTGCCAATATGGCACCTAATGCAGAAATGAAAAGTGCCAAAATGGCACCAAATCGCTTGACAAAAAGGTGCCAACGTGCTATAATGACGGCAGAGAGGTGATCAAAGTGACCATTCGGGAATTGCGAAAGCGAGCGGGAATGACGCAGGCGCAGAGCGCGGAATATCTGCAGATCCCGCTGCGCACGTATAAAAGATATGAAGCCGACGAGAGCAAGGTCGATCGGATCAAGTATCGGCATATCGTCGATCACTTGCAGGACGCGGGAAAGTTCGACGAGGAGCACGGTGTGCTGACGGTC
>CAMJDE010000170.1 GCA_946404295.1 uncultured Clostridia bacterium
TGGTCGGCTACGACAAGGTGATGAGCATCGAGCACGAGGACAGTCTGATGACCCCCGAAGAGGGACTGCGCCACGCGGTGGAGTTCCTGAAAGAGTCGATCATCAAGGATCCGAAGCCCGGTTCCATCAGTTGGGCTTAAAAGGCGACGGGCGATCGACGGCACAGACCGAAAAACGAACGGATGGATTTTCGTCCGTTAAAGCGTTTCGCTCTGTGAAAACTCCCTGCAACGATAAACGCATATTAAGGTTGAAACCCGCTCGCGGTCGCGAGCGGGTTTCTCCATTTGATTATAATTCGTTTTTCTATTCCCGCTCTCACCCGCTCGCGGTATGTGTATACGGCTTCGGAGTGAGAGCGGGAATTCTGCGCTCGATAGGGGTTCCCCGAAACGCACGAAGTAAGTTTTGGGGGTTCCCGTGCTCGCCCGCCGCGGCGGCATTTGCTGGCGCAGTTAGCGGAGAACAGTTCCAATCGCCGGGGGGTGGTCGTCAAAAAGCAACAAAAAAGCGACCTTCCCCGCATTACACGTCAGAAACTCAAAAGTCAATGTTAAATAAAAAACCGGGCGTCAGTCGCTTCTGCCGAGAAAATAGTCGGTGCTGATTTTGTAATAGTCGCAAAGTTTCAAGAGATGACGGATCGGGAGTTCGTTAGCCCCTCTCTCGTAGCGGGCGTACATCGTTTGAGAAGTACCGAGGACTTCGGCAATTTCGCGCTGCGTCTTGTCGTGATCCTCGCGCAGATCGCGCATGCGCTTGAGATACGGGTGATTCATCATCATTCTTGCCCCCTCCTTCAACTGTCAAAATGAAAAGTCCCGAGGCAATTATATCAAATAAAGATATTTACTATTGATTTTAGTAAATATTTGTATTATAATGGTGATAAAACAATTATCTCACGAATTACAAACAATCCGCAAAAAGAAAGGTAAAAAACTATGAAAACGATCCGTATCCTTGCCCTCGCGCTGCTCGTTCTGTGCCTCGCATTGGTCTTCGCATCGTGCGGAGGCGGGTCAGGCGGCGGCGCGGACGGCACGTACTACCGTTATGAAAACGGAGAGACCTTGTCCGGCGACTGGATCAAGTTGGAAGGCAAGAATTGGGAAGCCGACGACGATACAGCGGGACGGTACGAGCAGAAAGGGGACGCGCTCACCTTTTATTCCACGATATTCGGGGAAGAGGAAGAAGTATGGACGGCGACTCTCAAAGACGGGAAATTGACCGTCGAGTTTATGGGGGGAACTTTCGTTTACTATAAGAAAGGAATGGCGCCGACCTCGGGCGGTTCTTCCTCAACCGACAAGGGCAACACGCCCGCGACGACTGCCTCTTCGGTTACGTATCAGATCACCTACGACGCCAACGGCGGCGCGTTCGCGGACGGAAAAACGGCGCTGACCGTGACCGAGCGGGAAAACGCGGCGCTGACGGCGCCCGATTCGCCCGCAAGGAACAACTATACCTTCGCCGGATGGGCAAGGCAGAAAAAGGGATCGGACCTTTGGGACTTCGCATCCGATAAGGCGACCGGGAATCTCACGCTCTACGCGACGTGGAAAGAAAAGTCCGCCATCGTGTTGAGCGTGGACGGGGCTACGATCGACGGCAACTCCATTTTTCTATACGTAGATCGAAATATCGAGAGCGTTTCGCTGTCCGGCAAGGTCGTCTGCTCTTCCGACAGCGTCTGGAAACTCTACTACGACAAACTGGGGCAGACCGAGATCCCGACCAAGATCGCGGCGGGGATGCTCGGTGAACTCAACGACGGCGACAACGTGTTCTATGTCGTGGTCACCTCCAACGACGGGACGCAGGTCAACGTCTACGATCTGACGGTCCACCGCAGTTATCAGACGTCGGTCCGTTACTACGACGGGAGCAATCTCCTGAAAACCGAATCGGTATACACCGGCACGACCTATTCGACAAGCTACCGCCCGCAGATCACGGGCTATACGTTCAACCGCTGGTTGACGAAAACCGGCGCCGCGGCGGAGAGTGCGTTTACAATTTGGGACGAGCAGTCGTTCTACGCCGACAAAACCGCGAAAACCTATACCGTGACGCTTGACGTCAACGGGGGCGATCCGCTCTCGCAGACGACCAAGACGGTCACCTACGACGCCGCCTATTCGCTCGGCACGCCGAAGCGCACGGGTTACTCTTTTACGGGCTGGACGATCGGCGGCACAAGTCTGACCAACGCCTCCGGCGGCAGTCTTGCCAACTGGAATTACGACGGCGACCGCACCCTCCGCGCCTCGTGGAGCGCAAATACCTATCAGATTTCACTCGCAAAGAACATCTCCGAGGCGGGCAGCGTCAGCGGAGCGGGCAGTTATACCTACGGGCGTTCGGTGACGGTCTCCGCCTCGACCAGCAACGGGTATACCTGGCTCGGGTGGTACGATCAGAACGGCAACCGCCTGACCGACAGGACAGATTATACCTTTACGATGGGGTTAGATACGAATATTTGGGCGAAATGGATCGTTTGCCCGGTCACCCTTGCACGCGATCTTGCCGCGGGCGGTTCCGTTTCGGGCGTCAGCGGCGCGACCTATGCCGGCAAAGAGACGACGATCACAGCGTCAACTAACAGCGGCTACACGTGGCTCGGGTGGTATAACGGGGACACGAAACTGACCGACGAACTCTCCTATACTTTTATGATGCCGACTGAAAGCGTTAGATACGAAGCACGTTGGATCAAGGTATCTATTATCAGTATTGATACGGCCGCCGGTTCTGTTTCTTCTCTCAATGGGAAATATAAGGTTGGCGACGAAGTTTCTGTAACTGCCACAACCAATAACGGCTATACATGGCTCGGATGGTATAACGGAGATACGAAGTTGACTGACGAACTCTCCTATGCCTTTGGGATGCCTGCCGAAAGTGTGACTTATACAGCCAAATGGTTTCTATCTCCGACTGTAATTTCTAATAATACTTCCGCTGGGACCGTTAGCGGTATGCCGTCCACTACAATAAATGGTCAAACAATAACCGTCGTCGCAACCGCAAACTTGGGAAATACTTTCTTGGGTTGGTATGCGGGAAATATCAAACTTACCGACCAGCGGAATTATAAATTTACTATTTCCGAAGCGTCTCCGTCTTTAACTGCAAGGTTTGAAATGCGAGCAGAAATGAGCAATTTCAATTTTACCTCCACTGCCGCTACCTGCACCATTACTGGAATTAAGGACAAATCGATTGCTGACATTGTGATTCCCGATTATGTTACGAACATCAATGCGGGAGTGCTCTCCGGCTGTTCCTCTCTTGAAAGCCTGACGATCCCGTTTGTGGGAGCGGAAGCGGGCGTTACAGCGTCAAACACCTTCCAATTTCCGTTCGGCTACATTTTCGGAACGAGCAGTTATACCGGAGGAGTGGCGACCCAACAGTACTATTACGGCAGCAGTACGAGTTCCACGACCAGTACCACCTACTATATTCCTTCATCTCTGAAATCGGTAACGATTACGGGTGGAAATATTCTCTGCGGTGCCTTTTACTTCTGTCGCAATCTGACGAGCATTACGATTCCGGATAACGTGACCAGCATTGGACAGTTCGCGTTCTGGGGTTGTAGCAGTATGAAAAGCATCACGATCCCAAATAGTGTCACGAACATTGGGAACTCTGCGTTCTCCAGTTGTTCCAAACTAACCTCGATCACCATCCCGGACAACGTCACGAGCATTGGAGAGGGGGCATTCCTTAATTGCGTTCGATTGATCGAAATTCGTAACTTGTCCGCTCTAACGATTACGGAGGGGTCTTCTTCCAACGGATATGTAGGTTATTATTCCAAACGCGTTTATCAAGATGGCGAGAGTTGTCTGCACACCACGGATGATGGATATATGTTCTACGAGAACGGAGATGAAGTCTATCTTGTGGCATACAACGGAAATCTGATAGAATTGACCCTGCCTCTCAACTACAACGGAAAGCATTATGAAATAAATCGAAGTGCGTTCGATAATTGTAGCAGTTTAACGAGCGTTACGATTCCGGACAGCGTCACGAGCATAGGAGAGTATACGTTTTATAATTGTAGCAGTTTAACCAGCATTACGATTCCGGACAGCGTCATGAGCATTGGACAGTTCGCGTTCGTGGGTTGTAACGGGCTGAAAAGCATCACAATTCCGGATAGCGTCACGAGCATTGGGGATCGTGCATTCCAAGCTTGTAAGAGTCTTATGAGCGTATATATCACTGATCTTGCAGCATGGTGCGGCATCTCGTTTGGTAGCGATGCTGCAAACCCATTGTATTATGCAAAGCTTTATTTTAATGGTGAATTGGTCGCCGATTTGGTGATTCCCGAGGGTGTCACGAGCATAGGAGAGTATGCGTTCTCCTGTTATAGCAGTTTGACAAGCGTCACGATCCCGAATAGCGTCACGAGCATAGGAAAGTATGCGTTCTATAATTGTAGCGAACTGGAATGCGTATATATCACTGATCTTGCAGCATGGTGTGGCATCTCGTTTGGTAACAATAGCAATCCATTGTGTTATGCACACAAGCTCTATCTTAATGGTAAATTGGTCACCGATTTGGTGATTCCTGAGGGTGTCACGAGCATAGGAAA
>CAMJDE010000171.1 GCA_946404295.1 uncultured Clostridia bacterium
CGGGACCCCCGTGCCCCGCGTCGAGGACGACGATCGGTCTCGGGGCGCCTGCCGCCCCTTTGGCGGTCCCGTTCCCCCACCCCGCGAAGAGAAACAGCAGGCAAACCGAAAGCGCGAGCGAACAAACCCGCCTGAAAACCCATCCCCGAACCATAAAAAAGCCCCCCCGTTCCCGTTTCTACAGGATATGGGGGGCGTTTCGTTTCTATTCTTTAACGGGCGTCGTTGCCGGGGCGTCTCTGCGGAATGATGCGCTTTTCGTTCATACCCATCCAGTATGCGAAGCCGGTGACGACGATCGCGGGGACGGCGACGGCGATGAAGAGCAGCGCCGCGACCAGATAGTAGGAGGCGGATCCCGCCGTCTCCGCCGTCGGTTCGACGAGCGAGAACGCCGAAAGGAGCCGACTGACGATCCCCTGATAGGTCGACTGGATGAAGAAGGAGGGCGTGAAGCCGACCGCGATGAAGCCCGAGCCGACCGCGGTTGAGCCCCCGCGATAGAGGATCCCGCCGATCAGCATCAGAAGGTCGAAAAGGAGGTTCGGCACCGCGGCGAGAAGCGCGAGAAGAAAGCCTACCCCGCCCCGCGGCGCTTCGTGTACCGCGTCGAGTTTGAGCCGATCCTTGCCGCCGATCTCCCACGCGACCGAATAGAGGATAAACAGGTAGAACAACGTCGACAAGACGCTGACGAAGAACAGCGCGGCGACTCCCCGATCACGGAAAGCCGTCGACACGGCAAACGACAGCACCAGACTGAAGATCGCGATCCCGATCTGAATGACGAAGAGACGCACGATCTGATAGGAATACTTTTTCCAGAAACCCATTTCATATCCTCCCGGGGGAATCTGTTTTCATTGTACCTTGCCGGGAATGAAAAAACAAGGCGGATCACAATTCGTTTACATTTTATTCACTAAAAATTTCTGTTTTGTAGTATAATAGAAGCAGATGAAAACGAAAGGAAGCGAAAACGCGTGGCTGTCCTGACCCTTCACGGTTCCGAGATCGAACTATTCCCCGCCATCGCCGTCGACTACGCGACGCAGAAGTCGGTCATCGAGGGCAAAAGCGATAAGACCGTCTGCGAGTATCTTTCCGACTTGCGGATGTTTTTCCGCTATCTGATCGCGACCGAGCGGAAGATCGACCCGAACTCGAAAGAGTTTTCCGAGATCGATATCCGCGGGATCGGCGTCGCCGATATGGAAAAGGTGACCCCCGAAACGATCTACCGGTTTCTGTTTTACGTCGATCAGCAGCGCGGGAACGGGACGGCGGCGAAGATGCGCAAACTCTCGGCGCTCCGCTCGTTTTTCAAGTATCTGTACGCCAAAAAGCACCTGATCAGCCACAATCCGACCGCCGATATCGACGGTCCGAAAAAGCGGAGCACGCTCCCGAAATTTCTGAATCTCGACGAGAGCCGCCGCCTGCTTGCCGCGGTTGAGGGCGACCTCGAGTCCAAGACCCGCGTCCGCGACTACGCGATCATCACGCTGTTTCTCAACTGCGGGATGCGGGTGTCCGAGTTGGTCGGCATCAATCTGCAGGACGTCGATCCCGAACTGACCTCGCTGCGCGTCACGGGAAAAGGGGCGAAGCAGCGGATGATCTACCTGAACGAAGCCTGCCGCTCCGCCCTGCGCGCCTACTATCCCGAGCGGCTGGAGGAGGATCCGAAAAAGCGGGCGACCGACGCCCTCTTCCTCTCGTCGCGGGTGCAGCGGATCTCGGTCAAGACGGTGCAATGGATGGTCTACCGATACCTCAACGCCGCCGGGCTCTCGAACCGGGGGCTTTCGGTGCATAAACTGCGGCACACCGCCGCGACCCTGATGTACCAGACCGGAAAGGTCGACATCCGGGTGCTGAAGGACATTCTCGGGCACGAACAGTTGAACACGACCCAGATCTATACCCACGTTTCGGACGAGGGGATGAAGCAGGCGATGGAGAGCAATCCGCTCTCCGCAGACAAGGACGAAAAGGACTGACGGTATAGAGGAAACGAAAACGGCATAGGATGTTCCGACCCGCGTTTTCGCGGGAAACGGGAGACTGCTATGACCTTTTCGCTTACGCGGGGGCGGCCGCAAAGATCCGCCGCCGGACGGTTCGCCGTGCCTCTGATCCTGCCGATCCTCGCGCTGATCCTGTCGCTTTTCACCGGGCTTTCGGGAGTACTGCGCCGCCAGCTCGAGACGGCGGCGGCGGATCAAGCCGAGACCCTGCTCTCCGAGGCGGCGGCGACGGCGATGGACGCGGCGTTCTCAAACGACCGTTATTCCGAGATCGTGACGATCAGCCGCGCCGACGACGGCACGATCACGTCGGTCTCGTCCGCGCCGGGCGCCCTCTCCGCCCTCTCCGCCGCGTTTCAGACCAAACTGCGCGAGACGCTCGCAACGGGCGGAAAAATCGCGATTCCGGCGGGAAACCTGACCGGGTCGGCGTGGCTCTCGGGACGGGGACCGAACCTCACGTTCCGCACGGTCCTTTCGAGCGCCGCCGTGACCGATATCAGAAGCGAGTTCCGGGCGGTCGGGATCAACCAGACCCTGCACCGCGTGATCCTCGAAACGGTCGCGACCGTGACGGTCCTGCTGCCGGGGCGGAACGTGACCCGGGAAGTCAGACGATCCTTCCCCGCCGCCGAGACGGTGATCGTCGGACGGGTGCCGGACGTTTTTCTGCAGCCGGGCGAATAAAAAAGGAAACTATAAAGCGGCGCGCACGCGCCGGGGGGTACGATGAAATATCTTGATACCAAAGACCTTGCCTCGTGGGTGACGGACCTCGAGGCGGGCGAGGAGATCCGGCTCTCGGGGGTGGTCTACACCGCGCGGGACGCCGCGCACAAGCGGATCTTCGCCGCGCTCGACGCGGGCGAACCGCTTCCCTTTCCGCTCGAGGGGTCGGCGATCTACTACGCCGGTCCGACGCCCGCCAAAAACGGGTTCGCCGTCGGCTCCTGCGGTCCGACGACCTCGTCGCGGATGGACGTGTATCTGCCGCGTCTGACGACTCTGGGACTGAAACTCACGATCGGAAAGGGCGACCGTTCGCCCGCCGTTTACGAGGCGCTGAAAGAGAACGGCGCCGCCTACCTCTGCGCCCTCGGGGGCGGCGGGGCGCTGGCGGCGGGACATATCCTGTCCGCGGACGTTGTCGCCTACGACGATCTCGGCTGTGAGTCGGTCAAACGCTTCGTCTTTTCCGAGATGCCCCTTTGGGTCGGGATCGACTGCCGGGGCAACTCGATCTTTCCGAAACGATGACGGTCGGCGAAAAGATCCGCCGCAGGCGGTGTGAACTCGGGCTGACCCAGCGCGAGGTCGCCGGGGAGAACGTGACGCGCAATATGATCTGCCGGATCGAACGGGGCGACTGTCTTCCCTCGCTCGACACGCTCCGCTCGGTGGCGAAGGCGCTCTCGGTTTCGGTCGCTTACCTCGTTTCTGAGGAGGACGACTACGCGGCGTTTTCCGTGATGGAGGCGCTGCCCGCCCTGCGCGACGCGTATAAGAGCAAACGCTACGCCGACGTTCTGACCCTGACCGAGAAACTCCCGCCCGAGGGGGTCTCGGACGAGGTCGCCGCGCTCGCCGCCGCCGCCGCTCTCGGGCTCGCCGAACGGTCGATGCGCGACGGGAACCTGAAAAAGATACCCGAATACGTCGACCGGGCGAAACAATACGCCGAAAAGACGATTATCCCGACCAACTGGCTGCTGGCGCGCTGCGAACTCTGCCGCGCCGTCGCGAAATCGCCCGAGAGCCCCAAATGGGAGGTCAAGCGCGACGAATACCTCGCCAACGCGGAAAAGGCGATCGGCTACAACTCCTACCTGTACCTGACCGACGAGGAGGGGATCCCCTGCAGCCGCGAGGCGGTCAAACTCCACCGCGACGCGCGGGACAAGATCGGCAAACGCCGCTACCGTGAGGCGCTCTCGGTCCTGCTCTCGCTCGAGGAAATGAAGAGTACGGGCGAACTCGATCCGTACTTCCTCTACCGCGTCTACTCCGACACGGAGACCTGCTACCGCGAACTCGGGGACTTCGAGATGGCGTATCGGTACTCGACCAAGCGGGTGTCTCTGCTGAGAGAGTTCCGGGAGTAAGGCGGCTTCCGTCGTTCCAAATCACCCCCGAAGGGGGTGGATGTAATCCGTCCGCCGAGCGGACGGTATGTAATCGCGGCGAAGCCGTGTATGTAATCCACCCGCCGCGCGGGTGGTATGTAATCTGCGCGCCCGGCGCGCAGTATGTAATCCGCTTGCACCGCGAGCGGTTCGTGCATCGTTGCCCCTTCCACCGCCTCGGCGGTCCCCCTCCCCCGTAGGGGAGGCATGGGTACGGTGCCCTGCGGGAGAATGACGTGTTGCGCCGGGTGGCGGCTTGGTACGTATTCCGCGCGTTTCCAGATTGAAGCCGCACGGCGGCTTGGTATGTAATCCGTTCGCGAAGCGGACGGTATGTAATTGCGCCGCAGGCGCGTATGTAATCCGTCGTTTCCAAATCACCCCAACGGGGGGTGGATGTAATCCGATCGCACCGCGATCGGTATGTAATTGCGCCGCAGGCG
>CAMJDE010000172.1 GCA_946404295.1 uncultured Clostridia bacterium
TTCCAGCCATCCTGATCTGGAGGCCCATGCCCGGGCGGCGCGGGAAGCGGCGGCGCGCGACGCGGAGATCGGGTTTGCCCCGTCGAAGCGGCAGAGCGAACTTGCCGCCCGCTTCGCTTCGGGTCGCCCCGACGAGGCGGCGCTCGAAAAGATGGAGACGAAAGCGCGGGAGATCCGCGACGCGCAGGCGGTCGCTCTCCCGACGACGGCACAAAACGTCCCCGCCCCGGCGGCGGCGAAGAAGAACGCCGCGCCGACGCTGCTCGCGGTCGGCGGCGCTCTGATGCTTCTCGCGGGGCTGATCCTGTTGATCCTCTCGAACGTGATCCCGGGCGCGCTCCTGCTCGCGGCGGGCGTACTCTCGCTCGGTGCTGCGGCGCTCTTCCTGTTCCAGGGGAAGATCGGCGCGCTCGAGCAGTCGATCGCCGTGACCGATCCGGGCGGCGTGGAACGCGCCCGGCGCGCGCAGCTCGACGCCGATCTCTCCGCTCTGCTCGCGCCCTACGGCTATTCGTCCGCCGACGGCGCCCTCGCGGCGTTTTCCGAACTGAAACGCGATCTGGCGGAACTCGACGCGGCGGAGAACGAACGAGCCGAAGCCGAAAAGAAACGGGCGCTGGCGAACGAAAAAGCCGCCGCTCTGGACGGTGAACTCGCCGACTTTTTCGCGCGCTACGGCGTTTCGGTCGAGGGCGGGTTCCGCTCCGCGATGAACGGGCTGCACGCCGCGCTCCGTGATCGGGCGACGCTCGCGCAGGAGATCGCGAAGGCAGACGCCGACGCAAAGGAGTTTGCCGCGCGCCACGGGCTGACCGAGCGGCCGAACGACAAAGACGCGGACGCCGACCCTGCCGCGATCGCCGCGCTGGAGCGGGAGAGTACCGATCTCGCCGTGCGGATCAAAGCCGCCGAAGCCGCCGCCAACGGGGTACCGGAACAGCGGGAGAAACTCGAAAGAGCCGAGGAGAAGATCGAGGAGTTGAAGGCGCGCTACGCCCGTCTCACGGCGACCCGGGATCTGATGGAGAGAGCGCAGAACAACCTGGTCGGGCGCTACGTGGATCCGGTCAAGACCGCGTTCGTCGGCTACGCCGACGCGCTCTCGTCCTTCCTCGGGAAAACCGTGTCGCTCGACGCGGATTTTGACCTGACCTTTGAAGCCGACGGAAAACTCCGCGACCACCGCCACCTCTCGGCGGGCGAACGCAGCGTCGCCGGACTGTGCCTGCGTATGGCGCTCGCCGACAGTCTCTACGCGGGTAAGGAACAGCCGCCCCTCGTCCTCGACGACCCGCTCGTCCACCTCGACGAAAACAACCTCGAAAAAGCCAAAGCCCTGCTCCGTCAACTGGCGCAGAACCGCCAGATCCTTTGCCTGACCTGCCACGCGAGCAGAGCGGTGTAAGGGGAGACGAGAGGGGTACGTCCGCTTTCTTGAAAGAAAGCGGAGCAAAGAACTTTAATATGGGATATTGAAGAGCAAAACGGCGCTTCGGCGCCGTTTTGCGGTTTCAAAAACGCGGCAACACGCGTTCCACGTACTTTTGAAATGCGGGAACGCCTTGGCGCTCCCGCGAGATATGTTTGCTTCGCAAACGCGATACGTTGCCCGCGCCGATCGGCGCGGGCAACGTGTTCATATTCCGAAGGCAAAAGGGACGAAAGCGGTCGCGTTTATGAAACCTCGTCTTGTAGGGGACGGCGTCCTCGACGTCCCGTTCGCTATGCAAATCGAAACGATACGGTTCCGTTTTTGGACCGTGACACGGTGAGTCACGAACCGTGTCACAACTTCAATCCCTATTGAAGTTCTTTGCCGCACTTTCTGCGAAAGAAAGTGCGCGTAACTCCATCCCCCGCAGGGAACAATGAATTGCCGCAAGCGGCATTATTCGGCTTCGGTCGGGAGGAAGTACTCTGCCCTGTCGGTGGGTTTATCGTCCTCGTAGATCCACTGCTGGGCGGGGAGGGTATTCTGCCATTTCCCGCCGGCGGCGCGGTGGACCTCTTCGACGGCGATCTGCCACTTGGTCGTGACCTTGCGTTCGGGGTGGAACTCGTAATACTGCCCGGCGAAATACGCGCCGAAGCAGGACGAATCGGTCTCCATCACGACCGAGATCATATTCACCGTCTTATTATGGAGTTCAAACGGTTCACCGTTCTTCGTCCCGACGAACGAGAACTCGTCGCGGGTCAGCCGGATCACGCCCTCTCCCACGATCTCGCTGGTCTTGGTCTTTTCGACGTAATGATCGGTCGGCAGCGTCCCGATCTTCACCTTTTCCTCGAGCAGATAATCGGGGTTATCCTTGATCGCGCGGTATTCGCGCCGACGCTGGAGTTCAAACCAGACGCGCAGGTTCTTCGGGATCACGCAATCGGGGGCGAGCGGGTGCAGGTCGTAATACTCGTCGATTGTCATTCCGTTCCCGCAGGCGGTGCAACGGAAGGTATTGCCCTCGCCATGGGTGGTCAGTTCCGCGCCGCACTTGGGGCACCAGTAGAGGTGTTCCTCCAGTTTGACGGCGACGTCCTCGTTGCCGGCGAACTTGATGCGCTTGGTCTTATTCCACTCGAAATCGTCGTTGTAGATGGCGGCGTTGATCCGCGCGTCCATCTCGGAAACCGACAGCTCCTTGATCTCCTCGGGCGTAAAGAGCCGATCGACCGTGATCTCGACCTTGCCGGGTCGGTTCTTGATGTTCCATTGCGTGTTGGACAGGTACCCGCCCGAGATCCGGGTCGCGATGACCGGAACGCCGAGGTTCTTGAACAGTTCCGACGTACCGGGAATGATCGGCTGGTTGGTTCCCGAAATGCTCGACTTCCCCTCCGGGAAGAAGATCACGTTCCCGCCCTTGCTGATGACCGACTTGATCTCGCGGATGCAATGGAAATCGGCGACGAAGTTCTTTTTCGGAATGACGCGGCAGAGTTTGAAGATCAGGTGCATATGCGCCCGGTGAAACTCGATGTCCGACGCCATATAGTTCATCGGCTGCGGATAGAGCGCGCAGCCCACGTACTCCCAGTCGCAGCGCGAGGTGTGGTTCGAGACGACGATAAACGGACCTTTCAGATCCTTCACGCCGACGTTGTCGATCACCTCGTAATTCATCTTCTTCGCCTGCGGTCCCGCGACGAACGCCCGCATGATTTTGTAGAACAGGCGGTTGACGGGTTTCCCCTTGTGACTTGCCAGATAGGTCTTGATATCCAGTTTGCCCATTTCGCACTCCTTACACGGTTTTCTTTGCCGGATCTCCGGCATCTGTTTTATTATACCGGATAAACCGATCTTTGTAAAGAGGTGAACGGGTATTTTGTCTTTTTTCTTCCGTTTTTTTGGGGCAGGCGTTTTCCTCGTCAAAGTGCAAATACGCCCGCCGAAAACTCGGCGGGCGATCAGATCAACGACTATAAGTGAAGAGAACGACTGCGGTCGCGTTTTTGAAACCGCGGTGCGATGAGTCACGAATCGCACCGCTGACTTCAATCCCATATTGAAGTTCTTTGCCCCGCTTTCTTTCAAGAAAGCGGGCGTATTCCCCCGTTCATCCAATAAACATCTGGGTCCAGTAGTTTCCGTCCGAAACGTACCCGACGCCGATGACGGTGAACGCGGGGTTCAGGATATTTTTCCGGTGTCCCTCCGAGTTCATCCAGCCGTCGACGACCGACTGCGGGGTCGGGTAGCCCATCGCGATATTCTCTCCCGCGGTGCGATAAGCGAGTCCGAAGGCGCGCATCATATCGAAGGGACTGCCGTAGGTCGGGCTGGTGTGCGAGAAATACCGTTTCTCCTGCATATCGCGCGACTTATAGCGCGCGACGCGCGACAGTTCCCAGTTCTCCTCGAGTTTGCCCAGCCCGCGCGAGGTGCGGATATTATTCACGAGATCGACGACGGCGCGCTCGTAGGACGAAACCTGATCGTCCGGAAGCGGGACGTGCAGAACGTCGCCCGGATAGATCCAATGCGGGTCCTTGATCTGTGGGTTCGCCGCGATGATCTCGTCAAGCCCGACGCGGTAGCGCACCGCGGATTTCCACATCGTGTCGCCCGGCACGACGGTATGATCGACCGTCGCCGCCCGGACTGGAAGCGCGAGACAGCCGAGAGAGAGGAGCAAGGCGAGAGCGACGTGAAGGGGGGCAAAGCGTTTCGTTTTCATTCGGTTGGTTCCTTTCCGTTTTCGGTTTTGCGGTTAGTTTTCCCCGAAACGCGACGAAAAAACGAGGAAAAAAGCGGCGTCGCAATGATAAAATCCGATCGCGGCGCGATCGGTACGTATTTGCGCCGCAGGCGCGTATGTAATCCGCCGTTTCCAAATCTGCCTGAAAGGCGGTATGTAATCTGCGCGTTCACGCGCAGTATGTAATCCGCTTGCCGTGCAAGCGGTATGTAATCGCGGCGAAGCCGTGTATGTAATCCACCCCGCTCGCGGGGTGGTATGTACTCCGCTTCCCTTGCCTCCCCAACGGGGGAGGGGGACCGCGGAAGCGGTGGAAGGGGCTTCTATCAACGGTCTGCGGGGGTGCCCCTTCCGTCACGGCAAGCCGTGCCACCTCCCCCG
>CAMJDE010000173.1 GCA_946404295.1 uncultured Clostridia bacterium
ATCCGCCGCGGATCGGGCGAGATCTCCTTAAAACGCCAGATGATGCGGAAAACGCTCGACGCCACCTGGATCAAGGTCATCGAGGACTGCATCATCCCCCTCGACAACGTGATCCGGAAACCGCGTCGGTTCATCGAGGAAAACGAGGCGGTTTTGCCGATCGAGCTTTCGCGCAATATCACCAGCCGCTCGATGCGGCACCTTGCCCAGCATACCGACTATATCAGCAGCGTGGAGGGCGACACCATCACGCCGTCGAAGATCCTGAACGTCTTTCGCGACGAGACGGTGCAGACCTACGAAAACCGCTTCGTCAACACGCTGATCAACCGGCTCTATATCTTCGTTTCGCGCCGCTACGACGCGATCCGCGAGAACGGGCGCGCCTCGGCGACGTCGGTCCTCTCCTACGAGACCAAGTTCGAGACGTCGTCGGTCAAGGGAAAGATCCAACTCAATATGGAGATCTCGGCGTCCTCCGAGGTCGAGGGCGCGCGCACCAACTCGCACGAAGAGGCGGAACTCTGGGATCGGCTCGAACACCTGAAACAGGTCGTTTCGGCGTACGCGACGTCGCCGTTCGTGCAGATGATGGGGAAGAGCTACGTTCGTCCCCCCATTATGCACACCAACGCCATCAATAAGAACCGCGACCTGCGCCAATGCGTCGCGCTCTGGGAGTTTATCGAGAGCTACGAGGGCGCGGGCTACGAGTTGTCCGTCAAGGACACCGCCGAGAAGATGGACGACCGCTACCTCGACGAGATGCTGTCGTCGCTCGCCGTACAGTACTGCGTTTTCCGGTACAATATGTCGGCGGACCTTTCCGACGAAATGATCCTCTCCGAGACCGAGGACGGCGAGCCCTTCGTGCCGAAGTTCCTCGACACCCTCGAGGAATACGAGTCCGACGACTTCAACGTGCACGACACGTCCTACAAGAAGTATATGTCGGTCAACGGGCTGAACCCGAAGCGGAAACTCACCGTCGGCGAGTGGCGCATCCGCCGCGCGATCGACGTCGCCCTGAAAGCCGACCGTATCCTCGAACTCAAGCGCATCGCCGACGAAGCCGAGCGCAAGAGACGCGAAGAGGAAGAGGAAGCCCGCCTGAAGATGGAGCAGGAAGAGGCGGCGCGCCTCGAACGCGAAGCCGAAGAAGCCCGCGAACGCGCGCAGAAGGAAGCCGAAGCCGAAGCCATCGAAGAGATGCAGAGCAAGTCCGAAGAGGAAGAGGCGCTGCGTCGCGCAGCCGAGGAGGCGGCAGAGAACGCCGAGACCGAAGCCGAGCGCGAGAGGACGATCGAGGAGACCGAAGAGGAAAGATACGCAAGACAGCTTGAAGAGGAAAAGAAACGCGCCGAAGAGGTCGACCGCCGCCGCGAAGAAGCCGAGAGCGGCTTGACCGAGAGCGTGCCGACCGTCCTGTCCGCGTCCGAGATCGTCGAACGCAGAAACGAGGACGAAGAACAGGAGAGGCGCGAGGAACTCCGCGACGCCCGCGAGGCGATGGAGCGCGAAAAGCGCGAAGCCGAGGAAGCCGCCGCGCGCGAAGCGTACCTTGCCGAGCAGGCGAGGGGAGAGGGATTTGCCGAGGAAACCGACCTGTTCGATCGCGAGTTGACCGAAGCGGAACTCGAGGAGGAGGCGCTGCGCCGCGAACGCGAAGCAGAGGAAGCCCGTCTCCGCGAGGAGGAAGAGCGCCTGCGGCTTGAAAAAGAAGAAGAGGATCGCCTCGCCCGTGAGGAAGCCGAACGGCTCGCCCGCGAAGACGAGGAGGACGAAGCCGCCCGCTATATCCGCGAGGAAGAGGAAGAGGCGCTCCGCCTGAAACGGGAGGAAGAAGAACGCGAAGCGGAACTCGAAGCCGCGCGTCTGCGCCGCGAAGCCGAGGAAGAGATCCGGAAAGAGCAAACGGAACGCGAACAGCTCGAGGCGTCCGAAAACGCGCCGGAAGAACCCCTCGACGAGCCGCCCGCGGAGACGGTCGCCGAAACGGTCGAAGAAACGACCGAGACGGTCGAAGAACCGACCGAAGAACCGACCGAAGAACCGACCGAAGAGACGGTCGAAGAAACGGTCGAAGAAACGGTCGAAGAAACGACCGAAGAAACGGTCGAAGAAACGACCGAAGAAACGACCGAAGAGCCGACCGAAGAGCCGACCGAAGAAACGGTCGAAGAAGCCGCGGAAGAGATCACGGAGCCCGAAGCCGAAGCGCCCGTTGCGGAACCCGAAGAGGAACCCGAAGAAGCGGTCGCGGAAGCGGAGGAAGAACCCGAAGCGGAGCCCGAACCCGCGCCCGAAGAGGAACCGGAAGCCGAAGCGGAATCCGAGCCCGAAGAGGAACCGGAGCCCGAAGAACCCGCGGAAGAGGCGCCCGCGCCCGAGAGCGCGCCCGCGCAAGCCGACGCGCCCGCAGAGGAGCCCGCGACGCCCGCGCCCGCGTCGCCCCGCAACCGCAAGAAATCGGCGTACCGGAACCCCACGGGGAAGAAGAAAACCACGATGCGTCCCGGCGCCAAGAAGACAGGGCAGCGAAAAGCCCCGAAACCCGGCGAAGAGTTTATCTCGCCGCGTAAGAAGAACCGCAAGAAATAAAAAAGGCAGAGGAAGGGGGGATCGGCGATGACCGACGAGCAAACCGTCAAGAAAAAATCGAAACTGACCCCCGGCAATATCGCCTATTCCGTCCTGATCCTTTTGCTCGTCGTACTCGTTCTTTACCTCGTGTTCGCCCGCCTGACCGGAAAGGTGCCGACCTTCTTCGGCTACTCGGTCGTGCGGATCGTCACCCCGTCGATGGATCCGAAGATCCCCGTCGGCTCCTTCGTCCTCATCAAGCGCATTTCGCCCGAGGAGGTCAAGGTCGGCGACATCATTACCTTCTATACCGACGATCCCGACCCGCTCGTCGCGGGAAAGACGATCACCCACCGCGTTCTCTCGATTTCCGAGAATAACGGGCAGTACGTTTTCGAGACCAAGGGCGACAACACGGCGACCAACCCCGTCCCCGACGCCTATCCCGCGCGGGGCGAGCGCCTCGTCGGGCGCTACGTCGCGGGGATGCTGCCGGTCACGGCGGTCGTCACTCTGTTCCGCGAGCATCTGCCGGTCGCGATCCTGATGCTGCTGGCGATCCCGGCGATCGTCTATACGCGGATCACCATCAGACGGGCGCTGAAAAAGAACGAACAGCGCGAGGAATATATCAAACGCAAGGTCGCGGAGGAACTCGCCCGGCTGCAAGAGAGCGGCGCGACGATCCCGACCCCTGACCAACCGAAAACCGACCCGAAAGACCAGACCGAAAGGGAGAACGACGATGTTTGAGAAGTTCAAGATGAAAAAGCAGATCAAGGTGATCCGCCAGCGGATCGCGTTTCTCGAGCAGAAGCGCGCGAGAAGCCAGGCGGCGCTGGTCGACGCGATCCTGAAAAAGGTGGATCCCAGCGACGAGGACGTCGAGTATTTCAACCAGTTCACCGGCGAGATCGAGCGTCTGCGCGCCGATATGCACGAACTCGAGGCGCAGCTTTACGGCGCGAATAAATAATCCGAAGAAAAGGAAGAACGGGACGAGATGAAGAACCAGAAGATCAAAAAGATCCTCTATACGGCTGCCCTGATCGGGACGGCTATTCTTCTCGTCGTCTCGGTCATCTACTTCCTCTCGATCATCATTCGTTTCCGCGCCGATCTGACCGAAACGACCGAGTCGCTCTCCCTGCAGATGGCGGGCGACGCCGCAAGCGGCATCGACGTCGTGCTTGAGAGCGAGCTTGCCCGCGTCGACGCGATGGCGGAGGAGATCCGGTACGCCGGACCGATCTGGAACGACGCCGCGGAGGAGAAGATCGAGCGTCAGCTGCAGGACTACAAATCCAACCGCGAACACGTGGCGTACGTCGCGGATATTCGCTTCTACCGTGACGGACTGGCGTATTCCGGCGACGGCGCGCAGATTCCCGCCGATTTGAATACGAGCAAATCCATCGAGAGGGCGCGCCGGTCCGACACCCCGGTATTCTCGGGCATTTTCGAGGGGAATTACGAGACCGGGATCGTCCGGCAGTTCGTCCTCTGGTATCCCTTCCAAGAGGAGGACGGCGCGGCGATCGACGGTATTCTGATCTACTATCTGTCCGACGTGTTTTTCGCCTCGACCTCGTTCTATCGCGAGGGGGTCGAGGACGCCGCGGCTCCCGCTCCGACCGAAGAGGAAAGCGGGCGGAAAGAGGCGTTTACCAACCAGGCGGCGTTCTCCTGCCTGATCTCCCGTCACGAATCCGACGAGACGATCTGGGTGATCGACCTGATCGGACGCCATTCGTCGAACGACCTGAACTTTGCCGCCCCCGACCAGATTTTCGTCCGCCTGAACACGATGACGCACGGCGCCGCCGGGGTCAAATATCTGCAGAGCGGCGTCGAGCAGAAAGAGGCGCGGGTCACGACCGTCTCGATCTCCGCGAACAAATACGCGATCGCGACCTCTCCCGTGCCCAACACGAACGGGGAACTCACCATCGTTGAGATCTACGATCCCTCGGTCATCTAC
>CAMJDE010000174.1 GCA_946404295.1 uncultured Clostridia bacterium
GATCGGCTCGGCGTGCGAATCGGGCGAGGTCTACCGCGCCGTCCTGAACGGGATCGAGGGCGAACCGCTCGACGAGATCGCCTCGTTCTACGACTATTTCGAGATCCAGCCGATCTCAAACAACCGCTTCCTCGTCGCGGAGGGAAAAGTCAAGGACGACGCCGCGCTCGAGGAACTGAACAAAAAGATCGTCGCACTCGCAAAAAAGTGCGGCAAACCCTGCGTCGCCACCTGCGACGCGCATTTCCTCAACCCCGAGGACGAGATCTACCGCAAGATCCTGCTCAAGGGGATGAAGTTCCAGGACGGCGACCGCGACACGCGGCTCTTTTACCGTACCACGAACGAGATGCTCGCCGAGTTTTCCTATCTCGGGGAGGATCTTGCGCGCGAGGTCGTGATCACCAACCCCAACGCCATCGCCGATCAGATCGAGGAGATCCTTCCGATCCCCGAGGGGACCTACCCCCCCTCGATCCCGGGTTCGGAAGAGGACCTGACGAACATCTGCTGGGAGAGGGCGAAGGACTGGTACGGCGACCCGGTCCCCGAGATCGTCGCCAACCGACTGCAAAAGGAACTCTCCTCGATCATCGAGCACGGCTTCGCCGTCCTTTACATGATCGCGAAAAAACTCGTTTCTTACAGCGAGAGTCTCGGCTATTCGGTCGGCTCGCGCGGCTCGGTCGGTTCGTCGCTCGTCGCCAGTATGGCGGGAATCTCGGAGGTCAACCCGCTCCCGCCGCACTACCGCTGCCCGAAATGCAGGTATTCCGAATTCATCACCGACGGCTCGGTCGGCTCGGGATTCGACCTGCCCGACAAGGCTTGTCCCAAGTGCGGCGCGCCCCTGATCTCGGACGGGCACGACATCCCCTTTGAAACCTTCCTCGGCTTCTACGGCGACAAATCGCCCGATATCGACCTGAACTTCTCGGGCGACGTGCAGGGCAAGGTGCATAAGTTCACCGAACAACTGTTCGGAGAGGGCAACGTCTTCCGCGCCGGGACCATCGGCACCCTCGCCTCGAAAACCGCCTTCGGCTACGTGATGAAATACCTCGAGGAGAAGCAGATCACCCTGCCGCGCGCCGAGATCGAGCGGCTGGTCACCGGCTGCTGCGGAATCAAGCGCACGACCGGTCAGCACCCCGGCGGCATCATCGTCGTACCGAAGGAGTACGACGTCTCGGACTTCACCCCGATCCAGCACCCGGCGGACGATCCCAACTCGGATATCAAGACCACGCACTTCCAGTTCTCGTATCTGCACGACACGATCCTGAAACTCGACGAACTCGGACACGATATTCCGACCAAGTACAAGATGCTCGAGCGCTACACGAACACCAGCGTTCTCGACGTCAAAATGAACGATCCGGCGGTCTATCAGCTCTTTGAAAGCACAAAACCCCTGGGGATCACCCCCGAGGAGAACGGGGGGTGCCAACTCGGCACCTACGGTCTGCCCGAGATGGGGACCCACTTTATCCAAGGGGTGCTGATGGACGCGAAGCCGAAAAACTTTGCCGATCTGCTCCAGATCTCAGGCTTGACCCACGGCACCGACGTCTGGCTCGGCAACGCGCAGGATCTCATCAAGGCGGGCGTCTGCGATATCTCGAAGGTCATCGGGACGCGCGACGGCATTATGCTCGACCTGATCCGCTACGGGCTCCCGAACGCCGACGCGTTCAAGATCATGGAGTCGGTCCGGAAGGGAAGGGGACTCAAACCCGAGTGGGAGACCGAGATGCGCGAACACGGCGTCCCCGACTGGTATATCGGCTCGTGCAAAAAGATCAAATATATGTTCCCGAAGGCGCACGCCGCCGCCTACGTCATGTCGGCGATCCGGCTCGGGTGGTACAAGATCCATTACCCGATGGAGTTCTACGCCGCGTTCCTTTCGGTCGCGCCGGGCGGCTTTGACGCCGGGATCGTCATGAAGGGGAAGAACGCCGTCTTTTCCACGATCAACGAACTGTCGAAAAAGCAGGACGCCACCCAGAAAGAGCAGGAAATGGTCACCACCCTGCAGCTCGTCGGCGAGTGCCTCGCCCGCGGGATCCGCTTCCTGCCCCCCGACCTGAAAAAATCCGACGCCGCCTTCTTCCTGCCCGAAAACGGGATGATCCGAATGCCCTTCAACTCGCTGTCCGGGCTGGGCGACACCGCCGCGCAGAAGATCGTCGAGGCGCGGAACGCCGGCGAGATCTGGTCGGTCGAGGACCTGCGCCAGCGGGCGGGTCTGACCCGCGCCGTGATCGACGTTCTGCGGGGCGCGGGCGTGCTCGACGGGCTGACCGAGACCAACCAACTTTCCTTCTTCTGACCGTCAGAGGATCCGCCCGTCCCCCCCGAGGAGCAGAAGCGCCCCGAGGATCAGGGCAAGCGTGCGGTCGCCTCTTTCGCGCTCGCCCGCGACGAGCAGAAGCAGGACGAGAAGCAAAAGATCTCCCTGTCCCCCGTCCCCTCGCGGCGGGGGACAGGTTTCGCCTTCGGGCTCGCGCCGGAGCGCCGTCCCGGAATAACCGTCCGGGATCACGGGTTCTGGTCTTTGATACATCGTCACTCCTTTCCGCTCTGCGAAAGCCCCCCGAGCAGGGGCGAAATGCTCTCCCACGCCTCGAGTAACGGCAGGACCGTATCGAGCACGCGCCGCCGTTCGGGCGACAGATAGGGCGAGAGCGCGCGGAGCAGCCGCCGTCGGTCGCTCTCGCGTCCCCGAGGCGGGGGCGGCGGGGGCGGATCGGGTCGTTCCCCGGACGGCGGGGAGAAGAGCGACGACACCCCAGAAAGCAGTCCCGGATTGTTTTTCACCGCTTCGACGAGCGGCGCGAGAGTTCCGACCAGCGCGCCGAGATCGACCCCCTCATCCATTCGCGCCGCCTTTCCCGTACGCCGAAAGGATCTTGACCGCCTCGCCGAGCGAGAGCGTCGTTTCGCCCGAGAGCATCGCCCGCAGGCGCGCCATCGTTTCGGCGGGCGGGGTCGCCTCGGAGAGCCGGAACCCCTTTTCCCCCGCGATCCCGCGGATGGTTTGCCAGAGCGCGGCGTCGCTTTGCGTCGCCAGCGTTTTCATCGTTTCACGATCGAGTTTCATCATCCACCTCCGTTCGTTTTGCTCTATTCTATGCGGCGGGACGGGCGGTTCGTTCCAATACGGAGAGAAAAATGAAGATTTTGATCCTGTCCGACGCCCACAACGAAAATCGCCGGATCGAACGCGCGCTCAGACTGCACCCCGACGCCGAGGTCGTCCTGTACCTCGGGGACGGGTCGCGCGGCGCCTGCGAGGTTTTTGCGACCCTGCCCCCCTCGACTGCCGCCGTCGCCGTTCGCGGCAACTGCGACTGGCCCTTTTCCGGGGGTCTTCGCGACGAGGAGATCCTCGATCTCGAGGGGCATCGGGTCCTCTTCTGCCACGGGCATCACTACGGCGTGAAGGGCGGGCTCGAGGCGCTGATCGCCTCGGCAAAACGACAGGGCGCCGATATCGCGCTTTTCGGGCACACCCACGAACCCTACGAGGAGTATCTTCCCGAGTACGGGCTTTGGCTCTTCAACCCCGGCGCGCTCTCGTCCCCCGCGCGGGGCGAGCCGACCTACGGGCTTCTGACGCTCGCGGGCGCGAACGTGCTGTTCTCGCACGGGACGATCACCGACTGAAAGGAGGCGCTCCATGACCCGTCCGCTCTACGTTTCGTCCGGCGCCTTCATCGGCAGGGCGAACGGCTTTTCCCCCGACGGTTTCCTCTCGTTCTGCCGGGACTTCGACTGCGACGGCTTCGAGTTTATGTTCTACCGCGCGTGGTACCCCGAACTCGACGCGATCCTCTCGCGCTTCCTCGAAACGGGTCTTTCGTTCCCGACGCTCCATTGCGACAAAACGATCGGAGAGGGCTTCTCGTCGGGCGACCCCGACGAATTCGCGCACGCCTGCGGCCTGTTCCGCGCAAATTGCCGCGCCGCCGCGAAACTCGGCGCCCGGCTGCTCGTCTTCCACCTCTGGAACGGGCTTCCGTCGGACAGGAACTTCCCGCGCCACCTCGACGCGCTCTCCGATCTTTACATGATCGCCGCGGAATACGACCTTCTTTTAACCGTCGAGAACGTGATCTGCGCCGCATCCGACCCGCTCTCGCGCCTTTCCGGGATCGCCGCCCGCTATCCCGCCGCGCGCTTCACCTACGATACCAAAATGGCGGCGTTCCACGGTCAGGAGACCGAGATCGCGACCCCCGCCTGCCGCGATCTGGCAAAGCGGATCGCCCACGTACATCTGAACGACTACGGCGGCGTCCCCGGCGACTTTACCGACCTGCGCGTCCTGCACCTCGGAGAGGGAAGGATCGACTTCGCCCCGTTCCTTTCGCTCCTTTCCGAGATCAATTACTCCGGCGCCGTCACGCTTGAGTGTTCCTGCTTCTCGTCGCTTGACGGCAGTTGGAAACCGGAAAAGATGCAAATCAGTATCGCCAAAGCACGGGAAA
>CAMJDE010000175.1 GCA_946404295.1 uncultured Clostridia bacterium
GGGTTGACCTCGATCACGGCGTACTCGCTGCCGTCGGGTTTCAGGGCGAACTGGCAGTTGCAGCCGCCGATGACCCCGATCGCCGCGACGATATCGAGCGCCGCCTGCCGGAGCATCGAAAACTCCCGGTCGGTAAGGGTCAGGGCGGGGGCGGCGACGATTGAGTCGCCGGTATGCACGCCGACGGGGTCGACGTTCTCCATCGAGCAGACCGAGACGGCTTCGCCGGTACGGTCGCGCATGGTCTCGAACTCGATCTCCTTCCAACCGGCGATCGACTTTTCGATCAGGACCTGCGTGATCGGGGACAGATCCAGCCCGGGACCCGCGATGGCGACCAGTTCCTCGGGGTTCGCGGCGATCCCGCCGCCCGTCCCGCCGAGCGTGAACGCCGGACGGACGATGACGGGATAGCCGATCCGCTCGGCGACCGCAAGGCACTCCTCGACCGTCGTCGCGATGTCCGAGGGAACGCAGGGCTGCCCGATCTTCTCCATCGTCTCCTTGAAGAGTTCGCGGTCCTCCGCGCGGTCGATCGCCGCGACGTCGGTGCCGAGAAGCCGGACGCCCGCCGCTTTTAAGAACCCCTCTTTTTCAAGCTGCATCGCGAGCGTCAGCCCGGTCTGCCCGCCCAGCCCGGCGAGGATCCCGTCGGGCTTTTCGCGCTCGATGATCCGCTTGACCGTCGTGATCGAGAGCGGCTCGAGGTAGATCTCGTCGGCGAGATGCTTGTCGGTCATGATCGTCGCGGGGTTGGAGTTGACGAGGACGGTGTTGATCCCCTCTTCGCGCAGCACGCGGCACGCCTGCGCGCCCGCGTAGTCGAACTCGGCTGCCTGCCCGATCACGATGGGGCCGGAGCCGATCACCAGAACTTTTTTGATACTTTGATCTTTCGGCATGGTTTTATACCCGTTTTTCAATAAATGTGGGTGGTTTTTTCAAAAGGATCTTCCCGGGGAAAACCCGGGCGGACTTCACAGCGTCGCCGCCATGACCGCCTTGATGGTGTGCATCCGGTTCTCCGCCTCTTGGAACACGAGCGACGCCGGACTCTCGAACACCTCGTCGGTGACTTCCATCGCCTCGCGCCCGAACCGCTGTCCCATTTCGCGCCCGATCGCGGTGTTCAGATCGTGATAGGCGGGCAGACAATGCAGGAAGATCGCGCCCTCTTTCGACGCGTCCATCACGGCGCGGTTCACCTGATAGGGGGACAGCGCGTTCACGCGCTCTTCCCAGACCTCGACGGGCTCGCCCATCGAGACCCAGACGTCGGTATAGATCGCGTCGGCGCCCCGCGCCGCCTTGATCGGGTCGGTTTCAAAGGCGATCGTCGCTCCGGTTTCTGCGGCGATCTTTTCGCAGGTCGAAACGAGGTCGGCGGCGGGTTTGTACGCCGCGGGCGAGCAGGCGACGAAGTCGAGCCCCATTTTCGCGCACCCGACCATCAGCGAGTTGCCCATATTGAAGCGTGCGTCGCCGTAGTAGACGAGTTTTTTGCCTTTCAAGGTTCCGAAATGCTCCCGGATGGTCAGAAAATCCGCGAGGATCTGCGTCGGGTGGAACTCGTCGGTCAAGCCGTTCCAGACCGGAACCGGCGCGTATTTTGCCAGCGTCTCGACGATTTCCTGTCCGAAGCCGCGGTACTCGATCCCGTCGAACATCGACCCCAGCACCCTGGCGGTGTCGGCGATGCTCTCTTTCCGTCCGATCTGCGAACCCGACGGATCGAGGTAGGTGACCCCCGCCCCGAGGTCGCGCGCAGCGACTTCAAACGAGCAGCGCGTGCGGGTCGAGGTCTTCTCGAAGATCAGGGCGATATTCTTCCCCGCGCAGCTCGCGTGGGGGATCCCCGCCTTCTTTTTCGCTTTCAGGTCAGCCGCCAGATCGATCAGGTACGCGATCTCGGCGGGCGTAAAATCAAGCAGTTTCAGAAAGTCCCTGCCCTTCAGACTGATATTTGCCACCGTTTTTACCTCGCTTACAGTACTTTGGATAGGAACGACTTGAGCCGTTCGCTTTGCGGGTTGCCGAACACCTCGGCGGGACTTCCCTCCTCGCCGATCACCCCGTCGTCGAGGAAGATGACGCGGTTCGAGACCTCGCGGGCAAAGCCCATCTCGTGGGTCACAACCGCCATCGTCATCCCGGACTCGGCAAGTTCCTTCATCACGTCGAGCACCTCGCCGACCATTTCGGGGTCGAGCGCCGAGGTCGGCTCGTCGAAGAGCATCACGTCGGGCTCCATACAGAGGGCGCGGACGATCGCCACGCGCTGTTTCTGTCCGCCCGAGAGTTGGTTCGGGTACGCCCCGGCGCGGTCTGCGAGCCCGATGCGGGCGAGCAGGGCGTTCGCCTTTGTCTCCGCCTCTTCCTTGGTGCATTTTTTGAGCAGGACGGGCGCGCAGGTCAGGTTCTCCATCACCGTCATATGCGGGAAGAGATTGAACTGCTGGAACACCATCCCCATCTTCTGCCGATGCAGGTTGACGTCGGTCTTTTTGTCGGTCAACTCGTCGCCCTCGAAGACGATCGAGCCGCCGTCGGGACGTTCGAGCAGGTTCAGGCAGCGCAGAAAGGTCGATTTTCCCGACCCCGACGGCCCGATGATGCAGATGACGTCGCCGCGGTTGATATCGAGGTCAATCCCGCGCAATACCTCGATCTCGCCGAACCGTTTTTCCAATCCCCTGACCGAGATCAGGAGATTATCGCCCGACGCGGACGCGTCCTTGACGGGGAAATCAGCGGAGATCGCGTTTTCTGATTCGTTCTTCATTTTTCGCCAGTTTCCTTTCAAAGACTTTGAGCAGCCGCGTCAGTCCCACGACGAGGACGAGATAGACCAGCGCGACCAGCAGCAGCGGGTTGATCGCGTCGAAGGTGTTGTTGCGGACGAGGTTCCCCGCGCGGGTCAGGTCGACCACCGCGACGTAGCCGGCGACCGACGTCTCTTTCAGCAGCGCGATCATCTCGTTGCCGATGGCGGGCAGGATGTTGCGGATCGCCTGCGGAAAAACGATCTTCCGCATCGCCTGGAGCTTGGAGAGCCCGAGACTGCGCCCGGCTTCCATCTGTCCCTTGTCCACCGCGTTGATCCCGCTGCGGATCAGTTCCGCCATATACGCGCCCGAGTTGATGCCGAAGGTGATGATCGCGACGATCACGCCGTCGGCGCCCGAGAGCACGACAAAATAGAAGATCAGAAGCAGAACGACCACCGGGATCCCGCGGATCACCGTGACGTAAACGTCGCAGAGCGCCGCCGCCCATTTCATTCTCGGCGCGTCCTCCGAAAAGTACTTCACGACGGCGATCACCGACCCGATCACCACCCCGATCAGGAGCGCCCCGAGCGTGATGATCATCGTGTTGCGAAGACCCCCGAGGATCATCTTGTAGTGACCCGTCGCGATGAAGGTCTCGTGCAGTTTGTCAAACCAATTCATAAGGGAAAACAGTCCTTTCCTGTCGCTTGAAAACCAGAAGAAAGGGTCCGCCGTAAGGCAAGGACCCTTTCCCCGAACAGTTCGCCGCGCTTACTTGGAAGCGGGAGCGGCGTAGTCCTCGCCGAACTTCTCGAAGATCCCGGCGATCGTTCCGTCGTCCAGCATGGTTTTCTGGATCTTGTTGATCTCGGCGACGAGATCCTCGCTGCCGAAGGCGAACGCGAAGGCGTAGGGTTCCTCGGTCATCGCCTCGGAGAGAATGACGAGTTTCGCGTCGTCGGCTTTGCCCTCGTTATAGGTTTCGACCATCGCGATCGCGGTCAGGTTGTCGATGACCCACGCGTCGACGTTGCCGTTCAGGAGCGCCGTTTGCGCGTCGGAGTTCGCGTTGAACGCCGAGACGCTGTAGCCGTTGTCAAGGCAGTACTCTTCGGCGGTCGTCCCGGTCTGCGCCGAGACCTTCTTGCCGGCGAGATCGGCTTTCGACGCGATCGCGCTGCCCGCCTTCACGACGATCGCCTGGGTCGCCACGAAGTAAGGGTCGGTGAAGAGCATATTCTTCTGACGCGCCGGGGTGACGGTGATGCCCGACATTCCGCAGTCGAACTTGCCCGCCTGCACGCCGGGAAGCACCGCCTCGAAGTCCATCTGCTTCAGGGTCAGTTTGACGCCGAGTTTTTCGCAGATCTTCTTGAGGATATCGACCTCGATCCCGACGACCTCTTCGCCCTCCAGGTTTTCAAAGGGCGGGAAGTCGGGGGAGGTGGCGACGACGAGTTCGCCCGCCGCCTTCACTTCTTCAAGGGTCTTGCCCTTCTTTCCGCAGGAAGCGAAGGAGAAAACGCAGACCAGAACCATCAGGGCAGCAAGTGTGAACGAAAGCAGTTTCTTCATAACAATCAATCCTTTCTTTTGTCGCGATCGGCGCGGTCTTTCAGCCGATCTTGTTTTGACGTGCATAATTATACACCGATTGGCGGATCATTGCAACCCTTTTTCATAAAAAAGTCGGTTTTCTGCCTTTTGC
>CAMJDE010000176.1 GCA_946404295.1 uncultured Clostridia bacterium
CCGCGAACGTCCTGACTTCCGGGTTCGGGATCAACGGGCTCGAGGGTATTCAGGCGGTCATCGAACTCTCGCTCGGCGAGACGACCTTCGCGAACGGCTCCGTCACGGTCAGACTTCCGTTCAACACTCCCGTTCCCGCGGGCAAGGTCGCAAAGGTGTATTACGTTGACGCGCAAGGCGCCAAGACGGATATGAACGCGACGTTCGAGGGCGGATACGTTTCCTTCACTACGAACCACTTCTCCAAGTTCGCGGTCGTGTTCGAGGACGCGCAGCAAAACCAGCAAGTCAATCCTCAACCCGCTCCCGCACCCGCCAAGAAGGGGCTGTCCGGCGGCGCCGTCGCGGGGATCGTGATCGCGATCGTCGTCGTGCTTGCCGGCGCGGGCGTGGGATGCTTCTTCCTTCTCAAAAAGAAAGGCGTGATCGGTAAGAAGAACGCCGAGGAGGAAAAAGAAGACGATCCGAAGCCGGATAACACGAACGAATAACGCGAAACGACAGCGCATATCCTTTCCCAAAAGCAGTCGGGGTGTTGAGACGCTTCAACACCCCGACCCTTGCGAAAGCCGCGCGGGGGTCCCCCCGGCGCCGCGCGCGCCGCGCCCTCTCGGACGTCCCGACACGGCGAGAAAGCGTCCGTTTCACTCGTTTTTTGTAAACCGCCCCCCTGTTGTTTCGCGGCGGCGGAAGCGCTCGCGCGCGAAATAATCCTTTCGTTTGAAAGAAAAAGTGTTGATTTTTTGTTCGGGATATGTTATACTACCTGTATCTCAAAAACCGTTGCGGGAATGACCGCGATCCGGTCGACCGCGTTGAGGAGGTACATATGGATAAGTTCTATCAGGTCTTTGCCGACACGTTCCCGCAGTTGTTCGGGTTTGTCGGTAAGGCGATCCCCGCGCTTGCCGACGCCGCGCAGCTCGTGAAAACGATCGTTCTGATCGCCTGCCTGGCGCTCGCCGCCTTCGCCGTCGTGGCGATGGTGATCGGCTGCTTCAAAATCCGGTTCTTCCGCCGTCTTGCCCGCACGCTGCTCGTGATCGAGACGCTCGGGATGGTCGGGTTGATCCTGATCGCCCTGAATACCGTGAAGAACGGTGATTTCGTCGCCGATCTGGTCAAGGCGCTGGAGATCGGTTCGCCCGCCGTGTTCGACCTGATCAAAGGGATCTTCTCCGACTTCGGCGTGAAGATCGTGCCGAGTTTCATCATCATTCTCGTCGCCTTCACCGTGATCGCGCTGCTCCTGCACCTGATCATCGTGCTGTCGCGCATCATCATCAAGCGCGCCAACGCGAAGGCGGAGCCCGATCAGCCCGAGGAACTGCCCGCCGAGGAAACGGCAGAAGCCGCGCCGGCGCCGTCTCCCGCCGCCGCTCCCGCCGAAGCGGTCGTCTCGACCCCCGTTGAGGAGCCGATCGTTCCCGCCGACGTTCCCGAACCCGAGATGGAGACGGTGACCGAAGCCGACGCCGCCCCCGCCGTGACCGAGGAACCCGCGTCCGAGGAGGTCGCCGAGGAAGCGCCCGCCGAGGAGAAAGAGGCGGAAAACGCCGCCGAAGAGGAAGCCGAAAACGCTCCGATCCCGGATTATCCGAAACTCGAGAACCCCGTGTTTATGCCGGTGCCGTCCTCGGTTTCCGAAACGGTTGACTTTACCGACGCGAAGCGCGACGGTTACACCCAGAATCCGGGCGTGTACGCCGGAGCCGCCGAGAAACTGATCTCGGATGAGGCGGCGGAGGATCTGACCGTCGTCGTCTACCGCAAGGTGAACGGCAAGGTCGCCGATCTCCCGATCGACGCGCTGAACGAGAACTTCAAACCGTATTCCTACGTGGACGCGAAGATCCTGAGACAGAAAGGGCTGATCCCCGAGAACGCCGCGGCGGTCCGCATCAGCGCCTACGGCAAGATCGAAAAGCCCCTGATGATCGAGGCGTCAGAGTTCGCCCCGGGCGTCGCGAAGATGATCATCCTCGCCGGCGGCCGTCCGATCCAAGTCCTGTAAACGAAAAGCGCCTTTGCCGATCGGCAAAGGCGCTTTTCAGTGATGTGTGCTTCGCACGTGATGTGCGCTTCACGCGTGATGTGTGCTTCGCACGTGATGTGCGCTTCGCGCGTGACGCGCGCTTCGCGCGTATGGTGAACCTCTCACGAGGAAAGGCAATGGCGAATCACAACAAAAAAGGAGAAAAACGATGTCCGAATCAAAACTGCGCACGCTCTCTATGGATTTTGCAATTCAAATCCTGAACCTCGTTGAAGATCTGAAAGCAAAGCGGGAATTCGTTATCTCGAGCCAGATCGGGCGCTCCGGCACGTCGATCGGAGCAAACATATTTGAAGCGAACTATGCCCAAGGAAAAAAGGATTTCGTTTCAAAAATGGAAATCGCACTGAAGGAAGCAAGCGAAACGGGGTATTGGATCGAATTGTTATACAGAACCAACTATCTTGACGAAGCGACCTTTCAATCATTAAGCCAACAATGCGCCACGATACGCGTCCTTTTGATCGCTTCCGCAAAAAAGGTTAAAAGCAAAGCGGATACAGACGATTAAAGAAAAACGCCTTTGCCGTTCGGCAAAGGCGTTTTTCAGTGACGCGCGCTTCGCGCGCTCACTTTGCCCGTCAGGGCAAAACATCACTTTTGCCGTCCCCGACGGCAAAAACATCACTTTGCCGCAGGCAAAACATCACTTGCCCGCAAGGGCAACCTTACTCCGGCATCGCCGAGCGGCACTCCTCGCAGAGGATGCGTCCGTCGATGTCGTAGGCGTCGGTGAAGCGGATGCGCCGACCGCATTCCTCGCAATGGGTAAAGTTGCTGCGGCAGGCGGGACAGACGGTCGAACCGCGGCTTTCGCCCTTGACCGGGAAGAAGCGGGTGAAGCACTCCTCGCACTCGGGCAGATCGTCGTAGCAGTTCTCGCAGAGGATCTTGCCGTCCACGACGTAGCGGTCCTTGTCGGCGATCGGGATCGGCTCGCCGCAGACGCGGCAGGTCGCGTAGTCGGAGAGGCAGGTCGAGCAGAGCCGGGGGTGCGGTTCGCCGGGGAGCGAGAAGACCAGCCGCCCGCAATCCTCACACTCGTCCATCTCGGCGGCGCAAACGGCGCAGACGGGGTGTCCCTCGGCGTCGATCAACTGCTCGTTAGAGACGATCGCGCCGCAGACGTCGCAGACGCCGTGCGTTTCCCGGCAGTCGGAGCAGAGCAAGGCGAGGGCGTTTTCGTCGTACTTGTAGACCTTGTTCCCGCAGAGTTCACACTCGTCGAGACGGTCGTAACAACTCTCGCAGAAGGTGGCGCCGTCGCACTCGTAGAGTTCGGATTCCAGCAGCCGGACGCCGCATCCCGAACAGACCGGGAGCCGTTCGTAGCAGGTAAAGCAGAGCACGTTTCCCGAGACCGTCCGCGCCGAATCGGGCAGGAGCAGGCGACGGCAAACGGCACAGACGAGGTGCCCGTGCAAACGGTCCTCCCCCGTTCTCGGAGCGAGATTTCGGGGGGGTATTCCCGGGATCCGGGGAATGATCGGCTCCTCCGCGACCGAAGCGAGCCGTCCGCAATCGGGGCAATCGGGGCGCGGGCGAAGCCCGCGGCGCACCGCCGCCTCACACGCTTTACAGTACATTCTTCGGCTTGCCCTCCAGATAGTAGGTCGCCTCGGTGTCGGCGATCGAGAGCGCGAGCGCCAGCGGGAACATTTCGAACGCGGCGCCGACGTTGCGGGGGTCGTCCTCGTTCGAGAAGCCCATGTGGTAGCGGATGGCGAACGCCTCTTCGCGCGAGAGCCGCATAAAGCCCGAGATGACGTAGACCGATTTCTCGCCGTGCCCGTAGGGGAGTTCGTCCTTGAACTCGTAATAGGGCACCTGCCGCCAGACGCCGCTCTCGTCCTTGACGTTGCGTTTGGATTCCTTGTATACGTTGACCTTGCAGACGTCGTGCAGCAGCGCGACGACGGCAAGCGTCTCGTCGGAGACGTCGGATAGCCCGAACAGTTGGGTGCGGCGCTCGCTCTTGTAGTAGGAGACGAGGCAGTCGTAGACGTTCAGACTGTGCGAGAGAAGCCCCCCCGGCACGTTGTTGTGGAACTTCGTACTGGCGGGCGCGGTGAAGAAATCCGAGGCGGGCGAATCGAGGTATTCGAGCAGTTTGTCCGCTCCATCGCGATGAATGTGGGTCTTATACAGGTCGATGAACCGTTCTTTATCGGTCATGGCGGCGTCCTTTCGGCAGCGTTCTTTCTTCCTCTATTATACAATGAAGCGCAAAGGATTGCAACCGTTTGCAAGAAAAAAAGCGGTCGGCTTTATTTTTCGGGGTGAGGTTATGACGAGGTTTTCCCGCTTTCTTTCGGAGAAAGCGGGGCAAAGAACTTCATCAAGGGGATGAAGTCAGCAAAACGGCTCGTGACTCGCCGTTTTGCGGTTCAAAAACGAAGCTTTGCAGTTTTGATCTGCACAG
>CAMJDE010000177.1 GCA_946404295.1 uncultured Clostridia bacterium
TTTAGGGCTATGCCCGAAAATGAAATACCACCCGCTAGGCGGGTGGATTTTTATTATAGTATCCGCGCCTTTCGGCGCCGCTTTTCCCATCCCCCGTTCATATTTGCGCCCGCGGCGCAAATATATCATACCGCGCGCCGTCGCCACGCGGTATATCATATCGCCGACGGGCGATATATCATACGGCGAAAGCCGTAACTCATTTCGGCGTCAGCCGACCTTCCCCCTATGAAAAACTCGTCCTTTTTCAAATTGACATTTCCCCACGTCGTCTGTTATACTGAAAGCGTAAGAGGTCGAGGCGACCTCAAAACGAAAAAAGGAGACGAAAACAATGGAAAGAAAGTACAACCTGAACGACCTGGCGCTGATGACCGGGTTTTCGACCCGGACGCTCCGCAACTATCTGGTGGGCGGCATCCTGAAAGGGGAGAAGACCGACGGAGTCTGGCGGTTCTCCGACGAGGAACTCGACGCGTTCTTCAGCGACCCCTACGTCAAAGAGGGCATCCGCATCAAACGGAACGGCGTCGTCTACGATTTTCTCGCCGGAAACGGAAGGACCGGGGCGCGCACCTGCACGATCCTCGACGTCCCCTGTTCGCTCGTGACGGCGAACCGGATCTCCGCGTTCTTCTGCGACAAGATGAACGACGCTTCCGGCGTGACCTTCACCTTCGATTGGCACAAGGGGTTTTGCCGCGTCATTCTCACGGGCGACGCCGAGGAAGTTATGAAACTCGTCCGCGCCTACGAGGATGCGAAATTCGCCGATTGATCCCGCCCGACGGGCGGCTGAAAAAGAGTCCTTTGCCTTTTGGCAAGGGACTCTTTTTTCACAAAAATCGGTTGCTTTTTTTCCATTATTAGTTTATAATAGAAACGTGGACGAATCGTCGGGCCTCCGTGAGAAACGAAAAAGACGGGTCGGCTCGGATTCCGCGCCGCGAGCGCGCGACGTTCGCAAGAAAAGAATGACCGAAAAGGAAGGATTGACAATGAAAAAAACCGCCGTAATCACCGTCACCGGGGATGGACAGGGAATTCAGGAGGCGCTCGCCATGACCGAACGGGTCGGGTGCGAAGCGGGTCTCGGCAAAAAGAACGTTCTTCACCTTCGTCTCCTCGCCGAGGAACTGTTCGGAATGCTGCGCGGCATCGCCGGCGGCGTCGAGGCGAGCTATTGGCTCGAGACCGAGGGAAAGAACTTTGAGATCAAAATGCAATCGACCGTCAGAATGACGATCGAGATGCGCGAACAGTTCCTCGCCGCGTCCAAGAGCGGAAAGAACGAGGCTGCGCGCGGCTTTATGGGCAAGATCCGCGTGATGATCGGGAGTTTTCTGCTCTCGGCGAAAGAGGCGCTGCCCTACGCGATGATCAACTCCGCCGCGATGCCGATGGGCGGCTACGCCGGGGAGAGTTCCGCCGCCTGGTCGCTCGCGCTTTACCGCGCCGAGGTGCAGAAACACGTCGGCGAGGGCGGCGAAGCGGAGGAGGCGTGGGACGAACTCGAAAAGTCCATCGTCGCCAATATCGCCGACGACGTCAAGGTCGGCGTCCGGGGCAACAACGTGGAACTCACCGTTTGCAAATCGTTCTGAAAAAAACCGAAACAGAAAGAGGTAAGAAAAATGACTATTGAAATGAAGAAAAACGGATCCGCCCTGACGGTGTCTCTTGCGGGACGGCTCGACACGGTCACCTCCCCCGATCTCGAGAAGGCGCTCGCCGACGCGCTCGCGGACGTCAAAGAACTGACGTTCGATCTTGCGAAACTCGAGTACGTTTCCTCCGCCGGACTCCGCGTCCTGCTCTCGGCGCAGAAGAAAATGAGCGTGGCGGGAAAAATGGTCGTGAAGAACGTCTCCGAAACCGTCAACGAGATTTTTGAGGTGACCGGATTTTCGGATATCCTGACGATCGAATAAACCGAAAAATGAATACCAAAGAAAAAACCGAGAAGAAAAATACCTTCTGGGGTCGGCTGCGCGATCGGCTGACCCCCGACGAGATGTTTCTTGAAACCGAGATCCAGGCAAACAAACTCGGCGCGCTGATCCTGTTTTGCAGCGGGATCATGCTTGCCCTGATCCTGATTCTGACGGCGTTCGGACTGTTTCTGCTCCCGATGGAGAGCGTCTTTTCGCCCCTGATCCAGGCGATCGCGGAGATCGTGATCCTCCTCGTCGTCTGTCGCGTCGTCAAGTACAAAGCGTGGTGGCTCAAGCATCTTCTGATGCTCGGGCTTGTCGTCGTTTACGCGCGTCTCGACGTCGTCGTGACCCACAAGGCGGCGATCCTGATGGTCCTGCCCGTCCTCTTCAGCAGTCGGTATTTTTCCAGACGGCTGACCGTCTTTACCTCGATCTTTACGTCCGTCATTTTCGCTCTGTCGGCGGTCTGGGGCGCGACCCACGGGATGATCAACCTCAACATCGTGACGATGGAAGAGGGGACCGTGATGACCGCGACCGGGGGGTTTCTCGGCGATACGGTGAAAAACGCCGGCGCCGCGGATCCGGCGGCGTTCGACGCGATGCTGATCAAAAACACGCTGCTCTTCGACTATCTGCCGAAATGGCTGATGTTCTCGATCGCCTCGATCATCAGCTGCAACATCGCCCGCCGCGGGCGCGAGATGGTCGTGACCCAGCACGAAAAGGACGTTGAAACGGCGCGCATCTCGACCGAACTCGATCTCGCCACCAGGATCCAGGCGGATATGGTGCCGAACATCTATCCGGCGTTCCCCGATCGGCGCGAGTTCGACGTCTACGCGACGATGGACCCGGCGAAGGAGGTCGGCGGCGACTTCTACGACTTCTTCCTCATCGACCCCGATCACCTGTGTCTGGTGATGGCGGACGTGTCGGGGAAGGGAGTTCCGGCGGCGCTCTTTATGATGGCGTCCAAGATCATTCTCGCCAACAACGCGATGATCGGCAAGTCGCCCGGAAAGATCCTCGAGGACACCAACGCGGCGATCTGCTCGCACAACCGCGAGGAGATGTTCGTCACGGTCTGGATCGGGATTCTCGATATCCCGACGGGTCGGCTCGTCGCCGCCAACGCGGGGCACGAATACCCGGTCGTCAGACACGCCGACGGCGCCTTTGAGGTGTTCCGCGACAAGCACGGCTTCGTCGTCGGCGGGATGGCGGGTCTCAAGTATAAGGAATACGAGATGCAGCTGGAGCCCGGCTCCAAACTCTTCCTCTACACCGACGGCGTACCCGAGGCGACCGACGCCGAGGGCAAGATGTTCGGCGTCGACCGGATGCTTGACGCGCTGAACGGGGCGAAGGACGGCACGACCGTCGACGTTCTGAAGAGCGTGCGCGCCTCGGTCGACGGCTTCGTGAAGAACGCCGAGCAGTTCGACGACCTGACGATGCTTTGTATGGAGTACCGCGGGGCGGACGGACAAGCGAAAGACGCGGCGGGCGGGGACGCCTGATCCGCGCGGTCAGAATTCTGTGACGGAAAGGAAACACTCCGATGGATAAACAAGTCAGGATTCCCCTGACGGGACGCATCGATTCGACCAACGCCCCCGACGTCGAAAAACAGATACTCGACGAACTGGCGGGGGTCGCGCCCGACGTCCCCGTCGCGCTCGATTTCGAGAAACTTGACTATATTTCCTCCGCCGGGCTCCGCGTGATCCTCCGGCTGAAGAAGAATTGGAACGATCTCACGGTCGAGAACGTCAACTCCGATATTTTCGAGACGCTTGAAATGACCGGCTTTACCGAAATGATGACGGTCAGAAAGGCGTATCGCGTCGTCTCGGTCGAGGGATGCGAGGTCATCGGCGAGGGCGCGAACGGAAAGGTCTACCGGATCGACTCCGACAACGTCGTCAAAACCTATAAGAACGCCGACGCGCTCGCCGAGATCCAACACGAACGCGAGGTCGCGCGGCTGGCTTTGATCCTCGGCGTCCCGACGGCGATCTCCTACGACGTCGTGCGGGTCGGGGACAGTTACGGTTCGGTGTTTGAGCTGCTGAACGCCAAATCCTTCTCCAAACTCCTCGCAAACGAGCCCGACAAGTACGATTTCTGCGTCTCGGAATACGTGAAGATGCTGAAAAAGATCCATTCGATCACGGTTCCCGCGGGAAAACTCCCGTCGGTCAAGGAAAATATGCTGGTTCGGATCGCCCGGATGAAAGATCTGCTCCCCGACGGACTCGGCGAGAAACTCTACCGGATGACCGAAGAGATCCCCGAGTGCGACCGGATGATCCACGGCGACTTCCATACCAAGAACATCGTGCTCGCAGGCGACGAGGTCCTTCTGATCGATATGGACACGCTCTCGGTCGGGGCTCCGATCTTCGAGTTGGTCTTTATGTACAACGCCTACGTCGGCTATTCCGAATACGATCCCGAGATCCTGAGAAAGTTTCAGGGCTTCTCCCCCGAGACCGCCCGTCGGTTCTGGCACGATTCCC
>CAMJDE010000178.1 GCA_946404295.1 uncultured Clostridia bacterium
CATTTCGCGTTGCAGCAACAACTACGGACCCTATCAGTTCCCGGAGAAGCTGATCCCCCTGATGATCAACAACGCCACCCACGACAAGGATCTTCCGGTCTACGGAGAGGGACTCAACGTCCGCGATTGGCTGTACGTCGAGGATCATTGCCGCGGGATCCTGGCTGTTTTGGAGAAGGGAAGGATCGGCGAGGTCTACAACCTCGGCGGGCACAACGAGAAAGCCAATATCGAGATCGTCAAGATCATCCTGAAGGAACTGAACAAGCCCGAAACGCTGATCAAATTCGTGACCGACCGCAAGGGACACGACCAACGGTACGCGATCGACCCGTCCAAGGCGATGGCGGAACTCGGCTGGCAGCCGACGACGATGTTCAAGGACGGGATCAAACTGACCATCCAATGGTATCGGGAACATACGGATTGGCTGGACGAATGCACCTCGGGAGAGTATCTGAAATACTACGATAAGATGTACGGCAAACGCTGAAGCAAAACGAAGGCCCGCCCCGATGGGGCGGGCTCAGAGTGCAGACAAAGTCTGCACTCTGAAACAGACCGAGAGAAACGCCGCAGGATTTGGCGTTTTCGCACTCGTCGGCGTATACGAATACGACAGAGAGCGAAAACGGCGAAAGGCAAGGCGGGACGGGCAACCTGCCCGTCCCGCCCTTCGTTTTTTTCGTACCGTGTTGCCCTTTTGCGTATGCTCTCGGAAACGCTTTCCTGCGTTCTTTTTGCCGGTCATGCAAGTTTGTCTTCGGTCTGAGCCCGCCCCGGGTGGGGCGGGCTTTCGTTTTGCCTTTTCACTCGTAGAACCCGTCGGGCATCGCCGCGGGGCGGCAGGGCAGGGTGCGAAGGATCGGGACGGCGCGGTTCCCGGCGACGACGTAGTGTTCGATCAGTTTCACCCCGGCGGAGGCGAGAGCGTCCGAGACCAGCGAGGTCGTCGTCTCGTCGTCGCGCGACGGGGCGGGGTTCCCGCGCGGGTGGTTGTGGGCGAGCACCGCGTAGGTCGCGTCGGAGAGGACGGCGGCTTCGGTCACGCAGCGCAGTTCGACGGCGGCGGAGTTGACCGCCCCCTCCGCGACCCGTTTCAGGGCGAGCGGGCGGAAGGCGTCGTCGAGAAGCAGCAACTCGACCCGCTCGACCGACGCGCCGAGGAACCGACGGACGAGGAAATCGGCGATCTTCTTCGACGTGTCGAAGGGCGTCTCGCCTCCGATCGCGTCCTCCGCCGCCCGCGCCGGGATCGACGCGGCAAGCGAGAGCAGGAGCGCGGCGCGCTCCGACAGACCCGCGTCGGTCAGTTCGGCGCGGTCTGCCGAGAAAAGAGACGTAAGAGAACCGAAGCGGGCGAGCAGTTTTTGCGCCGTTTCGTCGGCGTCCTTCGTTTTGACGTAGGAAAGCAGGTTCGAGAGGGCTGTCGTTTCGGGTTTCATTCGGCGTCCTCCTTTCCGTCGCAGGCGAAGAAGGCGTCGCGCGAGAGCGCCGTTCGCTCCTCTTCGGGAAGATAGGCGGAGAGCGACGTCACGTAGTCGCCCGAGAACAGGAAATGTTCGAGCAGCGTCAGCCCCGAGAGGCGCAGACTGCGGCGGAAATGATCCGACGCCGCGATCTCGTTCTCGTCGGCTCTCGACGCGCGCGAGGCGTGGCAGGACGCCAGCACGACAAACGACGCGCGCCGTTTGATGGCGGGGCGCACGATCAGCTTGTCGCGGAAGCCCGCCGCGCCGAGATACCCGGTATAGACCGTCTCGGAGCCGAGCAGGGAATAGGCGTTGTCGAGAAAATAGGCGACGGTCCTGTCGCCGTCGGCGCCCGCGAGTTCGACCCGCGCGCGTTTTAAGACCGTGTCGCGGTTCTCGCGGCGGTCGGGCAGGCGTTCCGAGAGCGCCGTCTCGGAAAGATCGGCGATCAGACGGATCAGGTCAGCGGCGTACTCCCCGATCCCGGGTACGGCGACCAACTCCTCGCGCTTCGCCCGGAGCACCCCCGAGAGCGACCCGAACCGATCCATCAAAAGATGCGCCGTCGGGTTGACGTCGCGGTAGGGGATCGCGTAATAGAGCAGCAGTTCGATCAACTCGTGCGGCAAAAACGCGTCGGCTCCGGCGCGCAGATATTTTTCGCGGGTCTTTTCGCGGTGTCCCGCGTGGATATTCGTCTCCTTCACGCCGTCACCTCCCGTCGGAGCCGAACTGGCTCTGATAGAGCGTTTTGTAGAACCCGCCCTTGGCGAGCAGTTCTTCGTGTTTTCCGGTCTCGACGATATTGCCGTCCCGCATCACGAGGATCAGGTCGGCGTCGCGCACGGTCGAGAGCCGATGCGCCACGATGAAACTGGTGCGCCCCTCCGACAATACCGCGAGGGCGTCCTGTATCTTCCGCTCGGTGCGCGTGTCGATCGACGAGGTCGCCTCGTCGAGGATCAGGATCGGCGGCAGACAAAGCATCACCCGCGCGATCGAGAGCAACTGTTTCTGTCCCGCCGAGAGATTGCCGCCTCCTTCGGGCAGGACCGTGTCGTATCCCTCGGGCAAAAGCCGGATAAAACCGTCGCAATGCGCGCGCCGGGCGGCGTCCTCGATCTCCTCACGCGTCGCCTCGGGGCGACCGATCGCGAGGTTAAAGGCGACCGAACCCCCCCGGATCCAGCTGTCCTGGAGCACCATACCGATCTCGCGGCGCAATACCCCCCGGTCGATTTTGCGAAGGTCGGTGCCGTCAAGTCTGATCGCGCCGCGTGAGACGTCGTAGAAGCGGAGAAGCAGATTGATGAGGGTCGTTTTGCCGCATCCCGTCGGACCGACGATCGCGACCTTTTCGCCCGGATTGACCGTCAGCGAGATGTTTTTGAGCAGCGGGCGGTCGGGCAGGTAGGAGAAATCGACCGCGTCGAAATCAAAGCGCCCCGCGACCGAATCAAGCGCCGTCACGCCGCCCTCGGTCGGTTCCTCTTCCTCTTCGTCGAGGAAGGTAAAGACCCGTGACAGACACGCCATCGCGTTCTGGAGTTCGGTGACGACCCCCGAGATCTCGTTGAAGGGTTTGGTGTACTGGGTCGCGTAGGCGAGCGCCGCGGCAAGCGAACCGACGGTAAACGGGTCGGCGGAGCCGGCGCTCGACAAAGCGAGCAGAGCGCCCGCGAGCGCCACGGCGGCGTAGACGACCGAATTGACGAAGCGGGTGACGGGATTGACGAGCGACGAGAAAAAGACGGCGGAGAGGGCGGCGCGCCCGAAGCGGTCGTTGATCCCGTCGAAGCGGTCGTTGACCGAATTCTCGGCGCCGAGCGACTGTACGACCTTCTGTCCGCCGATCATCTCGTCGATGAAGGCGGTCTCTTCGCCGTTCAGGGTCGCCTGTTTTAAGAAATAGCCGTGGCTCCTTTTCGCGATGAACCTTGCGGCGAAGAGCGAAAGGGGCGTGACGAGCAGAACGATCAGGGCAAGGATCGGCGAGAGCCAGAAGAGGAAGCCGAGCGTTCCGAGGATCGTTAAGACTCCGGTCAGGAGTTGTCCGAACCCGATGACCAGCCCCTCGGACACCGTGTCGACGTCGGAGACGATCCGGCTGACGATCTCGCCCGAGCCGCGCCGATCGAGATGGGAGAGCGGAAGCCGCCCGATCTTTCCGAAGGCGCGGACGCGCAGCCGCTTGACCGTATCGCAGGAGATCCTGTTGTTCAGGAGCTCGACCGCGTAGCGGAGCAGTCCCGTCGCCGCTACGGCGACGAGCAGAACGGCAAGGATCCGCGCGATCCCGTCGAAATCGACCGCCCCTTGCCCGACGGCGAGGTTGATCGCCCGCCCGATCAGGATCGGGACGTAGAGCGTCAGGGCCGCGGCGGCGACCGAGAAGAGCAGCGAGAGCAGGAGCGGGAGCCGATCGCGCCCGATCTCACGGAGCAGACGCCCGAGGATCACGCGGGAGGGAAGACGGGCGTTTCCTTCGGTATTCCTTGCTTTTTTCATACCGTCCCCTCCTTTCCCGACGTCTTTTGCGAGGCGTCGATCTCGGCGTAAACGGGGCAGGATGAAAGCAGTTCTTCGTGGGTGCCGAGCCCGACCAGACGCCCTCCGTCAAGCACCGCGATCCGGTCGGCGGAGCGAAGCGTCGAGGTGCGCTGGGAGACGGTCAGGACGGTGGTCTTTTGGGGAAGATTCGCGATCGCGCGGCGCAGCCGCAGATCGGTCTCGTAGTCGAGGGCGGAAAAACTGTCGTCAAGGATCAGGATCTCGGGGTGCCGGACCAGGGCGCGCGCGATCGAGAGCCGCTGGCGCTGTCCGCCCGAGAGGTTGCGCCCGCCCTGTTCGATCGGGGCGTCCAGCCCGCCTTTTTCGTTCACGGTATCGAGGATCTGCGCCACGCCGAGCGCCGCTTCCATTTCGGCGTCGGTCGCGTCGGGGTTCGCCAGTTTCAGGTTGTCGCGAACCGTGCCCGAGAAG
>CAMJDE010000179.1 GCA_946404295.1 uncultured Clostridia bacterium
GAGCGTTTCGGGGATCAGTTTCTGCCCGCCGAAGCCCGGTTCGACCGTCATCTCAAGCACCAGATCGACGTAAGGAAGATACGGGAACAAAGCCGAGGCGGGGGTGCGCGGACGAAGTCCGAGCCCGGCTTTCGCCCCCTTCGCGTGTACGAGTTCGCAGAACGCGACGGGATCCTTCACCGCTTCGAGATGTGCGCAGACGATATCGGCGCCCGCGTCGATCATCCGCTCTGCGTAAAGTTCGGGGCGCGCGATCATCAGATGCGCGTCAAAGACCATCTTCGAGCGTTTCTTCGCCGCCGCAATGATCGGGAACCCGAAACTGAAATTCGGGACGAATACCCCGTCCATCACGTCGAGATGGAGATATTCCGCCCCGGCGCGCTCGATCTCGTCGAGTTCCGCCCCCATGTTGAGGAAGTCGCAGGAGAGAAGCGAAGGTGCGATCTTAACCATAATTTCAACCTTTCCGTCGGCGAAGAACCCCGCCGACCCGTTCTGCATATTCTGCCAAGGGACTGCGATCTGAAAAGAACAGGAGCAAAGATCCGTGTCCCTGCCCGATCTCCGACGTCAAAAACCAAGGACGTGTGATTTGTCTCGGTCGGGCAGATCACTGTGGGGCTGTCCGAGTTTTCGGGCAGTCCTTTTTTATACGAGCAGACAAACAGCGTGTGCCGCGATCCCGAGGCGCTCGCCGGTAAATCCGAGCCCCTCTTCCGTCGTCGCCTTGACGCTGACGCGTTCGGGTTCGATCCCGAGCGCCGCTGCGATCTTTTCCCGCATCGCGTCGATATAAGGACGGAGTTTCGGCTCCTCGGCGACGACCGTTGCGTCGATATTTCCGACGCGGTATCCCTTTTCCGCGAGCAGTTCTCCGACCCGCGAAAGGAGCGTCAGACTGCTGATCCCGCGGTAGGCGGGGTCACTGTCGGGAAAATGAAGCCCGATGTCGCCGAGCGCCGCGGCGCCGAGCAGAGCGTCCATCACGGCGTGGGTCAGCACGTCGGCGTCGGAATGACCGAGCAGCCCCCTGTCGTGCGCGACCGTGACGCCGCCGAGGACGAGCGGTCGCCCTTCCGTAAATCTGTGAACGTCGTAACCGTGTCCGATTTTCATTCGTCGTTCTCCTTACTCTCTCTTGCGCGGACCGTCGCCTCCGCCCGGATCAGGTCGGATTTCGTCGTGACCTTGAAATTGTCGCCGTCGCACGGCACCGTGTAGACCGTCTGCCCGACCGCTTCAAAGAGGGCGTTGTCGTCGGTGACGACGGTGCCTTTCTTCTCGGCGTAGGCGGCGACCGCGATATAGAAGTCCCGGTCGAACGCCTGCGGGGTCGCCGCGGCGAAGAGTTCCTCGCGATTGAGCGTTTCGCGGATCCGTCCGCTGGCGTCGACCCGCTTGACCGTGTCGTGGATCGGGATCACGGCGGTGGCGGCGCGTTTGCGGTACGCCGTCCCGACGACCTTTTCGACCGTTTCGGTCGTCACGAGGCAGCGCGCCGCGTCGTGGATCGCGACGAAGCGGCAGCCCTTCGACGTCGCCTCGACCCCGATCCGCGCCGATTTTTGCCGGGTGTCTCCCCCCGCGATCACGGTTTTGACCTTTGCAGCAACGCCGTATTCGTCAAGGAGCGCCCTGACCGTGCCGACGTCGCCCGCCCGCGTCACGACCACGATCTCGTCGATCGAGGGGGCGGCGGCAAACGCGCGCAGCGAACGGACGAGGATCGGGGTGCCGAGGACCTTAAGGAACTGCTTCGGCGTTTCCCCGCCCATCCGACTGCCGCTTCCCGCCGCAAGGATCACGGCGGCGGTTTTCGGGCGCACGCGCAAAGCAACGCGCAAAACGCCCGCTACCAACCCGGCAAGCCGTCTTTTCCGCTTCATCGTGCGCTCCCCTTCAATGTTTGTGATAGTCGACGAAATAAACGGTGATCGTCCGATCGGAGAGCCCCGATACCGAATCGGGTCCCTCGACGACGACCCCGTTTCCCGAGAGAAGGTCCGCCGTCATGACCGTATCGCAGGGGGAACGGAAGATCACCTCGTTGGACGAGAAGATCAGGAGTTCGCCCGCGCGGACCGAGGCGTTCCCGCCCCGACCGACGATGGTTTCGATCCCGTCGCGCATTTCGGCGACGTAGCGGATTGTCTGCCCGTGAAGAGCGTTTGCCCGCCTGATCCGGTCTTTTTTCGAGCCGGGACGGTCGGACAGACCGAAAAACCGTCTGAATTTCACGGGGTCCCCCTTTCCGCGCCGCACACGTTTACGCGCGCGTTTTATTACCCATTTCATTATAGCACATATTCCGAAAGAAAGGGTAACGCTTTTTCAAAAAAAAGACCGCCCGCCCGTTTTTTGTCAATTTGCACAAAAAACAGGGCTCGATTTTGATAAATATTTTTGCTTGGAAATGGTTGACAAGAGACGAATTGTGGGTTATAATTGTATCAAAGTGGTGCAAAGTTACGCAAAGTTACGCATTTGAAGGGTCAAAGAGATCCGCAAACCCATACCGAGCACCGAAAATCAAACGGAAGGAGACGGACAAGATGACCTTTGTCGGCGAATACGAACACACCCTTGACGCGAAGAACCGGGTCTTTATGCCCGCCCGCTTCCGCGAACAACTCGGCGAGAGTTTCTTCGTCACCCGCAAGATGAACAAGAACTGCCTCGCCGTCTACACCACCGAGAAGATGGATCAGATCGCCGATCTGATCAACGGCTTCCCCGATTCGGAGGTCAGCGAGATCAAGGAGTTCCTGTTCTCGAAATCGGTGCAGGCGTCGCCCGACTCGAACGGGCGCATCGTCCTTCCCCAGCAGATCCTCGACTACGCGTCGATCGAACGCGACGTCGTCATCATCGGCGCGGGCGACCACATTCAGATCTGGAGCGCCTCTCTCTGGCACGAAGCCGAGAAGGTACGCGACATCGACAAGATCCGGCGCAAACTCGCCTCGATCGGTCTGTAATCCATGGAAGACCGGGAACCGATCTTTTCGCACACCCCCGTCCTTCTTTCGGAATGTATCGAGGGACTTTCGATCCGCTCCGGGCTGACCTACGTGGACTGTACGACGGGCGGCGGGGGACATTCCTTCGAGATCGCGCGGCGGCTCGGTGAAAACGGGCGTCTGATCTGCCTTGACCGCGACGCGGACGCGCTCGCGGCGGCGAAAAAACGGCTCTCCCCTTTCCTCGATCGAATCACTTTCGTTCACGTCAATTTTTCCGAGATCTCGTCGGTGCTCGACGAATACGCGGTCGACAACCTCGGCGGTGTCCTGATGGATCTCGGCTGCTCCGCATTTCAGCAGACCGAAGCGAGCCGCGGCTTCTCCTATATGAAGGACGCGCCGCTCGATATGCGGATGAACCGGGACGACACAATCACGGCGCGCGACGTCGTGAACGGGTATCCCCCCGAAAAACTGCTGAAGATCATTGACCAGTACGGCGAGGAGCGCTTCGCGTCCTCGATCGTTTCTGCGATCGTCCGTCGCCGCGGGAGCAAACCCATCGAAACGACGTCCGAACTCTCGGATATCATCTGCTCCGCCATCCCGCAGAAGTTCCGCGCGACGGGTCATCACCCGGCGAAAAAGACCTTTCAGGCGATCCGCATTGAGGTCAACCGCGAGCTCGACGCCATCTCCCCCGCGATCAAGGGGGCGGCGGACAAACTCGTACCGGGCGGCAAACTCGTGATTATTTCCTTTCAATCGGGAGAGGATAAAATCGTTAAAAACGCGTTCTCCGAACTCGCAAACCCCTGTATCTGCCCCCGCGACTTCCCCGTCTGCGTCTGCGGACGAAAACCGATTCTTCGGATCGAAACCAGAAAGCCGATCCTTCCCACCGAAAAAGAGTTGGAAGAAAACCCGCGATCCAGGAGCGCGAAACTCCGGATCGCGACGAAACTTCCCCAATAAAAACCGTAAAAGGGAGTAAAGAAAATGACTTACAACATGATTCAGAATCAAACGAATGAAGAAAACGGCGGAAACGAGCTCTATCTCAAGATGCGCAGCCGTTTTGATTTCAGCGGAAACCGCACCATCGGCGAATTTATGATGGCGAAGGCGGCAAGCGAGGGCTACGGTCCCATGGGCGCGAAAAAGCACCGCGGATCGGGCGTTCGCAAACTGACGCGCCGTCATCCCTTCCTGTCGGCTGTCGCCCTGCTCTTCTCCTGCGTTCTCTTCCTGTTCAGTCTCTTCGGGCTGTGGTTCCTCTGCCGGCTTTGAGCATCCAGCCATCGTAAACATCATCGCAAAAGCCATGACCATCACTGTAACAACCACAAAGCATTTAAATCCAGTCTTCATTTTCATACCTCCTGTTCCTGATCTTTAAATACCCAGTATATCATCTTATCTGCCTGCTCAAGACCCTTCTTCTTCTGAAGGTTGTATGACGCAGTATTATCCGATATCACCTGTCC
>CAMJDE010000180.1 GCA_946404295.1 uncultured Clostridia bacterium
CTCAAACAACAAGTCGGGCACCCTCGCGAGGGTGCCCGACTTGTTGTTTTTGTCTTATTTCCCGTACTTCTCCTCGTACGCCTGGATGCTTTTGGCGATGACCTCGCGGGCGACGACGTGTCCCTCGGTCTTGAAGACGTAGGTCTTTTTGCCCTCAAGCTGCTTGTAAACGGTGAAGAAATGCTCCATTTCGTCCATCACGTGCGCGGGGAGATCGTGGATCGACTTATAGGACGAGTAGGACGGGTCGCTGTAAGGCAGGGCGATGATCTTTTCGTCCATCTCGCCCCCGTCCTCCATCGAGATCACGCCGATCGGGAAGCAGCGGACGAGCGCGCAGTTCAAAATCGCCTCCGAGCAGAGGACCAGCACGTCGAGCGGGTCGCCGTCCTCCGAGAGAGTGCGGGGGATGAACCCGTAGTTCGCGGGATAGTGGGTCGAGGTATAAAGGACGCGGTTCAGGATCAGCATCCCGGTCTCTTTGTCGAGTTCGTACTTTTGTTTCTGCCCTTTCGTGATCTCGATACAGGCGAGAAAATCGTTCGGGGAGATGCGTTCGGGCGATACGTCGTGCCAGATGTTCATCGGAAACTCCTTTTCGGTTCTCTTTCCTTCATTGTACCACAAAGCACGGTTTTTTGCAACCGGGGCGCCGTCAAAACGACGGCGCCCCGGCAAGTTGTTTTTGCTTATTCCTTGTTTTCCGGTTCGGCTTTCTGTTCCTTTTCGGCTTTCTCTTTCGCGGCGTGGCGCTCGTCGGAGTCGGCGGCGAACTCGATGAAGAGCAGGTTTCCGAGCAGAACGAACAGATAGAGGCAGAACGGAATGACCTGCACGACGATCGGCCAACGGACGCTCGCGGGATGCAGGATGATCACGATGAGACCGACGACGAACTCAACGAGACAGTAGACGCCGGAGATCAGGGCAAGCGTGATCTTGTAGACCGGACCGTTCTCGGTCCTTCTCGCAAGCCAGGGCGTGACGATCAGCAGAATGAACGCGAACTGGATCCACGCGTAGGAGATCCAGACCGACCGGGGATGCACCGATCCCGCGATCAGGAAAAACAGAAGGTTGAACAGGATCAGGGGGATCGCGAAGAACGCGCAAAGGATCGCTCTTTTTCTCATATCGTTACCTCTTTCGTTTATTTCGGCGTCGGGGACGGGTCTTCCCTGTTTCTATTTTAGTCTTTTATTCGCGTTTTGTCAAGTACGCGGGACGGGTTCTTCCCGCGCGCGGCGCCGGGGCGTTTCCGAGGGGCGGCAAACCGTTTCAACTCTCTTTCGGAAGAGGGACGAAAAACATTTGTGATTTTTTTCGCAATCCCCATTGACAAAACGCGATCGCCGTGCTATGATAGTTAGCGGTGGCTAACCAGCTCCGTACTCCTCCTTAAAAAAGTAACGATTAACGAGCCGTTTTCTTTTTGCGGAGCAGGTTAGCCATTGCTAACCAAATGAAAGGAGAAGCGAATATGGGCGGCGTTATCGCAAGTGGGATCGCGATCCCGTTTCTCGGAACGGCGCTCGGATCCTTCTGCGTATTTTTTACGCGGCGGGAACTCAAGGGCGGCGTTCAGCGCGCCTTGACGGGCTTTGCCGCCGGGGTGATGGTCGCGGCGTCGTTTTTCAGTCTTCTGCTCCCGGCGCTCGAAGCGAGCGCGGATCTCGGACGATGGGCGTTTCTTCCCTCCGTCGCCGGCTTTTCTTTCGGTATGCTCTTTCTGCTTTTGCTCGACCGGGTGATCCCGCATCTGCACATGAACGCGGAGAAAGCCGAGGGTCCGCACTGTCGGGCGAAGAAAACGACGATGATGGTGTTGGCGGTGACGCTGCACAATATTCCCGAGGGGCTGGCGGTCGGCGTCGTGCTTGCGGGGTTGGTCTCGGGTTCCGTCGAGATCTCGGTCGGCGGGGCGCTGGCGCTCGCGATCGGGATCGCGATCCAGAACTTTCCCGAAGGGGCGATCATTTCGCTGCCGCTTCACGCCGAGGGAAAAAACAAAGGTTCCGCGTTTCTCGGCGGCGTGCTTTCGGGCGCGGTGGAACCGATCGGAGCGGGGCTGGCGGTTTTGTTCGCCTCGTTTTTCGTCCCCGCGATGCCCTACCTGCTCGCCTTTGCCGCCGGGGCGATGATCTACGTCGTGGTCGAAGAACTGATCCCCGAGATGGCGGCGGGCGAACACTCGAATATCGGGGTGATCTCGTTTGCCGTCGGGTTCGTTCTGATGACTGCGCTCGACGTGGCGCTCGGATAAAAAACACAACGGGGCGGCGAAAGCCGACCGAAAAGGAGAATACGGTATGCAGATCGTACGGTTTGAAGACGTTTCCAAAATCTACACCAGCGGAGATCACGTTTTGCGCGCGCTCGATCACGTCGATTTTTCGATCGAAGCGGGCAAGTTCGTCGTGATCCTCGGTCCGTCGGGCGCGGGGAAAAGCACCCTGCTCAACCTGCTCGGGGGACTGGACAGCCCGAGCGAGGGAAAGATCGTCGTGTCGGGGAAAGACATTTCGGAGTTGACCGACAACGAGCTCGCCGATTACCGGGCGTCGAAGGTCGGCTTCGTTTTCCAGTTTTACAACCTGATCCCGACGCTGACGGTCTACGAAAACGTGGCGCTGGTCTCGGAGATCTCGCCGCACGCCCTCGACGCGAAGGAGATGATCGCGCGGGTGGGGCTCTCGGATCACCTGAACAACTTTCCCGCCGAACTCTCGGGCGGAGAGCAGCAGCGTATCTCGATCGCGCGGGCGCTCGCCAAAAACCCCGACGTCCTGCTCTGCGACGAGCCGACCGGGGCGCTTGATTCGGCGACCGGCGTGGCGGTTCTGAAGCTTCTGCTTGAAATGACGCGGCAGGACGGAAAAACCGTCGTGATCGTCACGCACAACCAGAACATCGCGAAGATGGCGGACCTGGTGATCCGGGTCAAAAACGGAAAGATCAAATCGATCGAGGAACAGGAAAAGCCGCTCTCGGCGGACGAGGTGGACTGGTGATGCTGCTGCGTAAACTGTTCCGCACCGCGTGGAGTTACCGGGCGCAGTTTATCTCGATGATCGTGATGATCACGCTCGGGATCGGGATTTTTCTCGGCTTCAATATGGAATGGAAAACGATCGAGGTCGATACCTCGCGCTTCTTCTCCGACTCGAACTACGCCGATTTTCGTCTCTATTCCGAGAACGGGTTTACAGAGGACGAGTTGAACGCGGTCGCGTCGATCAACGGGGTCGACGCCGCGACGCGATTTTTGTCGGTCAACCTCGACGTGATCGGCGAGGGCAAAAAGTCGCTCGCGCTCGACGTTTCGGAAAACTACTCGGTCTCGACCTTCGTTCTGATCGACGGGGCGGACTACGATCCCGCGGGCGACGGCTTCTGGCTCTCGGATAAGTTCGCCGAAAAGAACGGGATCGGGATCGGCGACGACCTCGCCCTCTCCTTCCGCGGTCTTACGATCGGGGGGGAGGTCGTCGGTCTTATCAAGGCGGGCGAACACATGATCTGCGTCGCCGACAGCAATCAGGTGATGCCCGACTTCAATACGTACGGATACGCCTATATCTCCCCCGCGAAACTGACCGCCGTTCTGCGCGAGCAGGCGGTCGGGACGGTCGCGGCGGAACTGGTCGCCGGCGGTATGGGAGAAAACGAGGCGCGGGCGACGGCGGAGGCGATGGTCACCGACGAAGCGGTCAAGGACGCAAAGACCCGCGCGTTCCCAGAGATCCACATCCTCTCGGGGCTCGGAAAAGCCGAACTCGAGGACGCGGTGAAAGAAAAACTCGGGCGGACGGTGATGGTCGTGCCGAAGAGCGATCACGCCGTTTACAGCGAGGCGATGGGCGAGGCGACCGAGGGCAAGACGATGGGCTCGATCCTCCCGGTGCTGTTCCTCGCGATCGCGATTTTAACGATGGTGACGACGATGCACCGCATCGCCGCGAAGGAAAAAACGCAGATCGGGACGTTGAAGGCGCTCGGGTTCAAGAACCGCGCGATCCTGCTCCACTATACGCTCTACGGACTGTTTATCGGGCTCGTCGGTTCGGGGCTCGGGATCCTTGTCGGTTTCGGCGTCTGCAAAGCCGTGATGAGCGAGAACGGGATGATGGGCACCTACTTCGATATGCCCGACTGGTCGAGCGCGATCCCCGCCTTCTGCTATCCCGTGATCGTGGGGGCGGTCGCTCTGCTCTGCCTCATCTGTTTCCTCTCGGTACGGGCGCAGCTTGCCGGCTCCGCCGCCGACGCGCTCCGTCCCTACGTGCCGAAGAAGGTGAAGAAATCCTTTCTCGAACGCTTCCGTTTCTTCGGTCGGATGGGGTTTGCGACGAAATGGAATCTCCGCGACCTTCTCCGGCACAAGAGCCGTTTCGCGATGACCCTGATCGGCATTAT
>CAMJDE010000181.1 GCA_946404295.1 uncultured Clostridia bacterium
GAAGTGTGCCGGGGCGGGTTCATTTTTCTTTTTTCACCCCGCAGATTTTGCGGAGCAGAGGACGCAGAAAGCGGGGCGGACGGACAAGCAGGATCTTCATACGATCTTTCGTTTCCGCCGGGGCGGAAACGCTCCTTTCTCGGTTCATTTGCGAAGGAGGGCGGCGATCCCGGCGGCAAGGATCAGGATCGCGAGCAGAACGGTCAGGGCGACCGGCGGCAGAAACCGGGTGAGCAGGATCCCGGCGGCAAACGCCAGCGCCGCCACCGTCGCACAGGAGATCGTCTTTTTGCAGCATTTCATATCGGCACCTTCTTCCCGTTTACAGGATATGCGAGGGGGGAGAAGCGCGTGCCGACCTTTTTTCTGTTTCCTCTTGACAAATCTTCCTTTTCGTGCTATACTGCGTTTGGTGATATCAAAACGATATCAAATTGAAATGCAACGTACGAAAGGAACAAAACAATGGAAGAAAAGATCATCAAGGGGAAAAAGAACGGGTTTTTGGTGCTGATCGCGACGATTTTGCTGCTCGTCGCGGCGTTTGCCGCCATGATGTACTGCGGCGTGAACGGGACTGACGACGCGCCCGCCTACCCCGTGCTGTTCGGCGTCGCGATCGTCGTTCTCTGCCTCGGCTGGATCCCGCTGCTCGGGCTCCGCGTTCTGAAACCGCAGGAGGCGCTGGTGCTGACGCTGTTCGGTAAGTACGTCGGTACGCTGAAGGGCGAGGGGTTCTACTGGGTCAATCCCTTCTGTTCGTCGGTCAACCCCGCCGCCAAAACCAAACTGAACCAGAGCGGCGACGTCTCAACGGGCGAAACGGCAGCCGAACGGCAGGCGGCAAATCAGAAGAACGTCGTGGCGGCGACCAACCGTATCTCGCTCAAAATCATGACGCTCAGCAACAACCGGCAGAAGGTCAACGACTGCCTCGGCAACCCGGTCGAGATCGGGATCGCCGTGACCTGGCGCGTCACCGACACCGCGAAGGCGGTTTTCAACGTCGATAACTACAAGGAATACCTCTCGCTCCAATGCGACGCCGCGCTCCGCAACATCGTCCGCATCTACCCCTACGACGTGGCGCCGAACGTCGACACGACGGGCGACGGAAAAGCCGACGAGGGCAGTCTGCGCGGGTCGAGCGAACTGGTCGCGCTCCGCATCCGCGACGAGATCCAGTCGAAGGTGAAGGAAGCCGGACTTGAGATCGTCGAGGCGCGGATCACCTACCTCGCCTACGCCACCGAGATCGCCGCCGTGATGCTCCAGAGACAGCAGGCGTCCGCCATCATCGACGCGCGGAAGATGATCGTCGACGGCGCGGTCGGGATGGTCGAGATGGCGCTCGAACGTCTCGCCGAGAAGGGAACCGTCAACCTCGACGAGGAACGCAAGGCGCAGATGGTCTCGAACCTGCTCGTCGTCCTCTGCGGTAACCGCGACGCCCAGCCCGTCGTCAACTCCGGGAGCCTCTACTGATGGAGCCGGAGGGCAAGAAACAGATCCCGCTCCGCCTCTCGGCAAAACTCTACGCGGAACTCTCCGCGTGGGCGGCGGACGACTTCCGTTCGCTGAACGGGCAGATCGAATATCTGCTGACCGAGTGCGTCCGCCGCCGCAAAGGGGCGAACAAACCGGAGCAGGACGAAAAACCGTAAAAACGCGCCCCCGAAACCGACCGTTTCGGGGGCGCAAATATTCAGTTCGGCGTCTTCGTCAATCCTCGATCGCGGCTTTCTTCGAGAAGATCGGGTGGATCACTTCGGGCGGGAACTTCGGGCGGCGGTCGTAGGTGTAGAGCCCGTTCTGTTCCTGCTCTACGTCGGTCAGCTGCGTATAGCAGAAGGCAAAGATCTTCGGGTTGTCGAGCAGCGCGTCGGTCAGCCCCTTCAGCCGTTCAAGGAACTCCTCTTTGGTCTTGGGCGTGTTGCCGTAACCCCATGCACTCTCGTCCACGCTCCAGCCGATGCCGCCGTATTCGCTGACGAAGAACGGCTTGCCGGGCGTGTAGGGCTGGCGCTCGCTGCGCTTCATCGGCTCGACGTAGGTGCCGTCAAGAACGAGCGAAGCGAAGTGCTCGACCATCGTCGCCGGTTTCTGCTCGTAGTCGTGGACGTCGTGAATATCGCTTTCGACGTGGAAGTTTCCGCTGGTGTCGATGACGGGTCGGGTCGGATCGATCGCTTTTGCGGTGCGATAGACGAGCGAGAGCAGGGGATCATACTGACGGCAATGGTGCTGATCCCACGTTTCGTTGAAGGGGCACCAGCCGACGATCGCGGGGTGGTTGAAGTCGCGGTTCATCTCCTCGATCCATTCGGGCAGGATCGGGTAGACCGCCTCGGGCATCGTGTGGTCGAGCCCCCAGTTCGGGTATTCGCCCCAGACGATGTAGCCGAGTTTGTCGCAGTAGTAGAGGTAGCGCTCCTCAAAGACCTTTTCGTGCGGGCGCGCGCCGTTGAAGCCCATCGCGAGCGAACGGAGAATATCGTTTTTCAGTTCCTCGTCCGAGGGGGCGGTGTAGATGCCGTCGGGATAAAAGCCCTGATCAAGCACCAGCCGCTGAAAGACCGATTTTCCGTTCAACCGGAACTTCATTCCGTCCATCCGGATATCGCGGAGCCCGAAATAACTCTTGACGCGATCCGGACCGAAATCGAAAACGAGGTCGTAGAGTCTGCCGTTCCCGATCTCCCAAAGGTGCGTTTCGGACAGCGGGATCGCGAAGGTGACCGTCCCGCCGACGTTTTTGAGTTCCGCGCGCCCGACCTCGCGTCCCTCGTAGCTCGCGACGGCGCAAAGGTCAGCCGTCCCGGCAAGCGTCGCCTGCACCGTCAGGGTCGAGGCGGCGGCGTCGGGATAGTAGCGGGTCGACAGCATGCGCGTTGCGGGGACGAACTCGAGCCACACGGTCTGCCAGATCCCGGTGGTGCGAGTGTAGTAGCAGCCGTAGGAGCCGTACCGGTCGCTCTGCTTGCCCGAGGGAATCATCGGGTCGCGGGTATCGTCCTCGCAGGCGACGACCAGCAGGTTTTCACCCGCCTTCGCGGCGTCGGTGATATCGAGCGTAAAGGAGACGTAGCCGCCCCGGTGCCCCCCGACGTCGGTTTCGTTCACGTAGACCCGGCACTTGTAATCGACGGCGCCGAAATGGAGCAGTACCCGTCCCGCGCGCTCGGAGTCCGAGAGCGAGAAGGTGCGCCGGTACCAGACCGCGGCGTGAAAATCGGTATCCCCGATCCCCGACAGCTTGCTTTCGGGGCAGAACGGAACGACGATCGTTTTGTCGTAGACGGCGCCGGCTTTCGCAAGCCCTCTCGCGAGTCCGCTCCCGCCGTCGTCAAAGCAAAAGTCCCACGCGCCGTTGAGGTTCCGCCAGTTTTCGCGCTCGAATTGCGGTTTCGGATGTTCGGGTCTTGCGATCATTGTTTTATCTCCTTTATTACGCGCCGAAGGCGCAAATCATGCCGCAGGCAATTCACGAACGGCGGAGCCGTTCAATTCACGCGACCGAAGGTCGCTATTCATCGGTTCCCCCTCGTAGTCTTCCCCTTGAGGGGAAGGTGGCGTGAAACGCCGGATGAGGTGGAGCAACAAGTTTTCGGCTGCTGTCTTCGCGTGAGAAAGAGCGGAGACCACCTCATCTGTTTCGCTTCGCTCAACATCTTCCCCTCAAGGGGAAGACTTGGAACGAACGCTTGAAGGGCATATCGTTCCCACGCGACCGAAGGGCGCAATTCATTAGTTTCCCCGATGAATTGACGGCTTGCGCCGTCGTGAAATGACGCTCGCTCTGCGCGCGTCGTGAGTTCTCGCCGCCGTCGGCGGCTCCGTGAATTGACTTGCGCCGCGGGCGCAAGTCATGGTTCGGATAACGCCGCGGCGTTATCCGAACTTGACGATCTTTCTGAAAAACCGGTAGCCGCAGACGTCGATCCAGCGACTGAACTTCGATTTTCCGGTCGCGACCATCGCGGTACTCGACCAGCGGAGCCGACGGTAGAGCCAGCGGTCCTTTTCCTTGATATACTTCCAGACGTCGTAGAAGTTCTTGCGGCGTTCGGGCGTATCGTCGGCGTAGGTGAAGACGGCGCAGATCAGGACCATCATCCCGAGCTCGTGCAAGAGATAGCGCCGCAGTTTCGGGCGGGTCTTGCCCATTTGACGCAGATCGAAGCAATCGACCATCATCTTGGTCACGCGGATCTGCTGATCGTAGCGTTTCGCCCCGTTTTCGAGCGTGACCGACTGATCTGCGCGCCCGATGAAATAGCGGTAGAGGTCGAGCGGCATATAGTAGATGGTCTTGACGTCGGGGAGCGGCTTATACATGAACAGGTTGTCCACGTAGAAGGTGTGCTTCGGCAGTTCGAGC
>CAMJDE010000182.1 GCA_946404295.1 uncultured Clostridia bacterium
CTTCCACGCGGCGATCTGCGAGACCGTCTCCCGCCAGATGTAGCGGTCGAGCATACGGATCAAGCCGTTATTTTCAAATAGCGGGATGAATACGCCGGGCGAGATCATGCCGAGTTCGGGATGGATCCAGCGCACCAGCGCCTCCGAGCCGCAAAGAACCGGGGTGTCGGGGCGGACGTCGAACTTCGGCTGGAAATAGACCGCGAACTGCTTTTCGGCGATCGCGCGCGGGAACTCGTCGAGCAGACGTTCGTCGTAGATTTCATTTTCGTGCATGGCGTTGTCGTAGAACGCGATGCAGTCGGTAAAGCTCCCGCGGACGGTGTCGGCGGCGATCTTCGCACGGTCGAAACGCGTCTGCATCTCCACCGTCTTTTCGGTCTTTGCCGAGACGCCGAGGCGAATGCGGATCCTTCCCTTATCGTCCCCGCACGCGGCGGCGATGATCGCGTCGAGAAACGCGTGGTAATCGGTGAGGTGCGGACAGTAGACGAGGAAGGTGTCGGCACTGCGGCGGCAGGCGATCCCGCCAGCCTCCCCGACCGACGCGATGATCGCCTGCCCGATCCGGATCAGTACCTGATCGGCATACTGTTTGCCGAAACGTTCGTTGATCATCTTGAAGCGATTGACGTCAAGGACCAGCGCGTCGGTCGGAACGTCGGGATGAAAGACGTCGTACTGCTCCGCGTAACGGTAGAAGTACTCCCGCGTATACAGCCCGGTCAGATGGTCGTACTCGGTCTCGCGGATCAGGTCGCGGTCCTCCGAGAACTCGATGGTGCGCTTGATGCGCGCCTGCACGACCTTCGGAATGGGATACGGCTTCGGAATGAAGTCGATCGCGCCGATGTTGAGGCTCTCGACCTCGGCTTCCTTATCGGACGTCAGAACGATCACGGGGATCTTCGCCGTCAGCGGATTCTCCTTCATTTCGCGGAGGATGTCGAGACCGTGCCGGTCGGGCAGGTTCAAATCAAGCAGAACGAGGCTGATCTCCCGCGACAGCGAAAGAAGCGATGCCTCGGCTTCCGCGCCCAACCCGACCGCGATGATCTCGTACTCCGCATCCAGGATGGCGATCAGGATCTCGCGGTTGACGAACTCATCCTCGACGATCAGTATTTTCCGTTTTCGTTCGGCTCCGGGCTTTTTTTGCATTTCGTTTATCGGGATCGTGACGTTCATGTGTCGATTCTCCTTGTCATTTCACAGATCCGGCGACGCCGGCGGTTTTTTCTTACTCTAGCGTTCCGTACTGTGCGACGGCTTGGTCGACGGTCAACTCACCTTTACCGACCTTGAACGCCGCGATACGGATCTGAACCGTGAGCGGATCGGTGATCCCGATCACTTCGGGGGAGATGGTGCGGCTTGCCGGAACCTTGCCGAACGGGGCGTACACCGTGTCGAAGGACAGGTCCGCCGTCGGGGTCACGAGGCGCTTCACCGATGCCATCTGGTTCAGTTCCTTCTTCGAGATCAGGAACCGCATAAACTCGTTCGTCATTTCCAGGTTGTCGCAGTCCTTGTTGACCGAGAACTCGACCGACGGGCTGTCGATGAAATACCCGCCGTCCGCCGTCGCGGGGATGGGCGCGAACGCGTAGGTAAACGGCGCGTTCTTGAACGCCTCGGACTGGCTCTCGCGTTTCTTGGTGCCGGAAACGGTGTCGCCGGCGCAGATCATCATCGGGACGTCGCCCTCGAAGAAGCGTAGGATCACCTTCGTATAGTTGTCCTCGATCTCGTCGCATGCGGTCAGATCGACGCAGCCGGTATCGATCAGCTGTTTCACCGCTTCGAGCGCACCGCGCATATATTCCCCTGCCGCGGGGTTCATCGCGTTCGCCATCTCGAGCGCGTCGGGATTGTCGGCGAGTGCGGCGGCAAACATCGGATAGGCGACCGTGTACATCAGGCAGCTCGACGATTTCCGGCTGTACCCCATCATGGGGCTGGTGTAGCCCTTATCCTTGAACGCCTGACAGACCGAAAGCAGCTCTTCCCACGTGGTCGGGACCGAGAGCCCTTCCTTTTCAAACAGGTCGTAGTTGACGAGCATACCGTAGGTGCGGGAGAAAACCGGCACCATCAGCACGCGCCCGTCCGCGTCGTGGTTGATAAGACCCGGACGGATGCAACCGAGTCCCAGTTTCAGGGCGGGGTCCGAAAAATCCTCCGTGTGGGCGAACACTGCGTCGTAACTCGGTTTCCCGATCATTCCGGCGTTCGAGAAGAAGATATTGGGTTTGTCGTTGCCGTCGAGGGCGTTCGCGAGCGTGTTGCTGTAGTCGTCGAGCTTCACGTAGCGAAGACGCACGTTCGGATAGAACTCGTTGAAGCGGTCGAACTCCGCCTCCAGCGCCTCGAAGTTGTCGTAGCTCCCGACCACCGTGATATTGCAGCCGATTTCGGTGTCGAGCGCGGGCTCGAACGGGGCGTCGGCGTCGTCCTTGTTCTGGCCGCACGCGGCAAGCAGCGTCAAAAACGTGAGGACGAGCAAAAGGGTAATGAGCAGTTTTTTCATTTTTTCTTTTCCTCCTTGATCCTGCGGATCTCTTTGATAACGAGTTTGATGTCGATGGGTTTTGCGATGTGTCCGTTCATTCCGGCATTAAGACATTCCGTGATGTTTTCGGAGAAAGCGTCCGCCGTCATGGCGATGATCGGGACCGAAGACGCCCACGGATCGTCGAGGACGCGGATGGTCCTCGTGGCGTCAAGCCCGTTCATCTCCGGCATCTGGATATCCATAAAGACAAGATCAAAGCTGTCTTTTGGCGCCGCACTCAGTTTTTCCACGCAGATACGCCCGTTTTCGGCGCGCTCGGCCGTGATCCCGTACATACCGAGTAGGGTGGAAATGATCTCCCAGTTGATGTCGTTGTCCTCCGCCACGAGGATATTCATTCCGGCAATGTCGGAATAATCGTTCTCGGGCTCGACGGAGTACGCTACGGTACCGAGGATCTCGTTGATCTTATCGTAAAGCGTGGAGCGGAACAGCGGCTTGCTGACGAATCCGTTCGCCCCGGCTTCCTTCGCCTGATCTTCGATATCCGACCAATCGTAGGCGGAGATCAGGAGAATGGGAAGGTCCTTGTCCGCCTCCTCGCGGATGCGGCGGATGGTTTCGACGCCGTCGACCTCGGGCATCTTCCAGTCGAGGATCACGATGCGGTAATCGCGTCCCGTCTCGTGGCGGCGGCGGATCATACCGATCGCTTCGGGCCCGCTGCCCGCGCGGTCCGCCTCGACGCCGAGCGAATCCAACGTGTCGACCGCGGTTTCGAGGAAGATCTCGTCGTCGTCGACGACAAGGACGTCCATCGGCTCGAGTTTCATATCGTCCCGTTGCCGATCCGCGATCGGAAGATCGAGCGTAACGGTAAAGGTCGTTCCTTTGCCCTGCTCGCTCTCGCAATCGATGATCCCGCCGAGCAGGTCGACCATCTGTTTCGTGATCGCAAGACCGAGACCCGTCCCCTGAATGCGGTTCACGCGGCTGTCGGTCTGGCGCGAGAAGGGCTGATACAGCGTCGCCATATACTCGGGCGACATCCCGATCCCGGTATCTGCCACAACGTAGATCAGGCGGACGCAGCCGGGTTTGGCGCTGGCTTCCTCGCGCATATCTACCCGGACGCTGCCGCCGGGCTCGGTGTACTTGATGGCGTTCGACAGAATATTGATATAGATCTGGTTCAGGCGGAGCTGGTCGGCGTAGATATACTCCACGTCGATCTTCCCGACCCGGAAACTGAACTCGATGTTCTTCTCTTTAATCATCGGCTGAGACAGGTTCACGAGATTCTCCGCCGTCTCGACGATCGAGAAGGTCTGCGGGCAGAAGTTCAGTTTTCCGCTCTCGACCTTGGAAATATCGAGAATATCGTTGATCAGGGTAAGCAGATGATTGCTTGCAAGCGTGATCTTGCGCAGGTTTTCCTGCACCGATTTCGTGTCTTCGATGTTCTTTTCCGCGATGGTCGTAAGCCCGATGATCGCGTTCATCGGCGTACGGATATCGTGCGACATCGTGGAAAGGAAGTCGGTTTTCGCGCGGCTTGCCGCCGCCGCTTCTTTCGCCGCCGACTGGAGTTTCTTGTTGAAGAGAAGCATCACCGCCAAGTCGAAAACGAACAGGATCACGAGCCCCGCCGAAACGACCCCGATCAGAAGCCAGTTTTCGGTATCCACGCTCAAATCCTTCATCGGCATAAAGGAGAGCAGCGTCCATCCCTCGGTCGCGGCGATGGGGGTAAAGGCAAGAATACATTCCTCCCCACGGGAGTTCAGCATGGTGGTCGAGCCGGTCGTCGACGTGATCTTCCCGAAGAGTTCCTCCGCCTT
>CAMJDE010000183.1 GCA_946404295.1 uncultured Clostridia bacterium
ACACGTCCCAACGCGACATCTTCATCACCGCGTTCCGCACCGCCGAGAACACGTCGCGCAGATTCCGGTCGCCGTTTTCGTTCTGCGGGAGCGGATCGACGTCGGGGATCGTGACCCCGTAGTTGTTGCGGAGCATTTCGAGCAGGGTGATGTTGAAGCGCGGTTCGTCCTCGCGCGCCCGGAGCAGAAAGTCCTTACGCACCGAGGCGCGGACCAGCTCGACGGGAAGCAGGACAAGCGGGGCGAAGTGCGGTTTCTGCGAGGTGTTCGTCTCGTACCAGCGCAAAAAGCCGAAGGCGAGGTAGAGCGTGTTCGCGCCGCTCTCTTCGAGCCCCGTCTTCGCGGTACGGAACAGGTTGTTCAGCGTGCCGGGCAGGTCGTCCGGGTCGGTCGTCGTGTGGATGCGCCGCTGCCGGAATTCCGAACGCAGGAAGTTGCGGATCGGGTCGGCGGCGTGCCGCAGGTTGATCAGCCCCTTGCCGTCCCCGATCGGGATCTCGGGTTCCTTCGGGCGGGCGAGCACCGAATACTCTGCGTCGTCGCGGGTCAGGGGGTCGAAGAGTTCCTCGACCTGACCGACGAGGATCTGCACCGACGAACGGTAGAAGGAGAAGTTGAGCAGCGTGTTGCGCAGCGACAGATCGAGCAGTTTGCGTTCCCACATCTGCTCGCGGGTCATCTCGGACGAGCCCGCCCGCTTGACCGGGCGTTTCGCCGCAGCGGGGTCGTCGCTCTCGCCCGTGCGCCGCGCCGTCGAGGGAACGAAATCGAAGAGCGGGTTGCCCTTCGCGTCCAGCCGCCGGAGCGGCATCGGCAGGATCCCGCCCGCGCGCACGCGCCGGATATCGAGCGCGAACCAGAAGCGGTCCTCGTCCGAGAGCCGCGCGTTCGCCGCGGCGACGGCGGCGGTGAAGTTCGATTTTTCGGAAAAACCGGCAAGAGATACGAAGGCGAGTTCCTCGATCCCCTCCGCCGTCCGTTTGGTCAGTTGGGTCGCGTCGTCCTGGATGCTCTCGGAGAAGAAGGTGTCGATCAGCCACACGCCGACGTAGCAGGTGCGCTTCTCAAAAACGACGATCGGGTTCAGGTCCGCCGCCTCAAGACACGAGGCGAAGAGCAGGGCGAGATCGAGCGTCCCGCATTCGCGTTTGACCTTCAGGGTTTCGGGAAGCCGGATCCGCTGTCCCGGGTCGTCGTAGCCCGCGGTCGTTTCTCTCACGCGGAACTTCTCGCCCTGGAGGGCGAGAAAGATCGCCTCGAGCTGCTTTAAGACCGAGCCGGGATCCTTTTTCTTATACCCCGGGAAGGAACTCTCGCGCGAAATATGCTTCAGTTCCGATCCCGCGATCTTCATCAGGTCGGAGAGGTACGGGTGCCCCGGCTGGACGTAGGCGCCGGTCGTTTCGGGAAAGAGTTTTGCCCCCGCCCATTCGTCGTAGGCGAGCAGGCGCACGGTCGATTCAACGTCGGAAACCGTCTCGCCGTCGAGGAGCAGCGACACGCGGATCACGGTGTCCTGCGCAGCCGTCAGGGTGATGAGGGTCGAGGCGTACATCTGGAGATCGGGCGAGAGGATCTCGTAGTCGGCGCGGGGGCGCACTTCCTCGACCGGGAAGGTCGCGGCGCGGAAGATCGCGGGGTCGCTCGTGACCGACACCGAAAGACCGGACAAAGTCCGGTTCGTTGTATTTCTGATCCTGATCTCCCGGATCACGGGGATCCCGCTCTGCTGGAGAGCGAAGTTCATCACCGGGGAGAAGAGCGCAGAGATGGTCGCGATCGTATCCAAACCAAAAGTCCTCCTGACGTCGGGGTCGCCCGTTTTGATGGGGAAAAGCCATACTCACCCATTATTGTCTATATTATATAATTTTCATTCGCGACTGTCAAGAGGAACGCCGAAAAGACGCGATTTTTCGTGTTCGCTCCCGGCGCGGGCAATCCGACGCGGAAAAACCCCCGAAAAAGAGAAAAAGCACTTGATTTTTGTCCCGGTTTGATGTAAAATAAAAAGTGAAAAAAAACTTCGCAGGGAGGAAACAAAAATGCTGGTTTCGGCAAAGGAAATGCTTGAAAAGGCGGTGGCGGGCAAATACGCCGTCGGTCAGTTCAACATCAACAATCTCGAATGGACGAAGGCGATCCTTCAGACAGCGGAGGAACTCCGTTCCCCGGTCATTCTCGGCGTCTCGGAGGGCGCGGGCAAGTATATGTGCGGCTTCGGCACCGTCGCCGCGATGGTGAGTTCGATGATCCGGGAGATGAACATCACCGTTCCGGTCGCGCTCCACCTCGACCACGGCACCTACGAGGGTTGCTTCAAGTGCATCGACGCCGGCTTTTCCTCCATTATGTTCGACGGTTCGCACTATCCGATCGACGAGAACGTCGAGAAAACCTCCGAACTCGTCCGCATCTGCCGCGAGAAGGGGATGTCGCTCGAAGCCGAGGTCGGCGCGATCGGCGGCGAAGAGGACGGCGTGATCGGGATGGGCGAGTGCGCCGACCCCGACGAGTGCAAGAAGATCGCGGATCTCGGCGTGACTATGCTCGCCGCCGGGATCGGCAACATCCACGGCAAATATCCCGCCAACTGGAAGGGGCTCTCGTTCGAGACCCTCGCCGCCGTGCAGGAAAAGACCGGGAAGATGCCGCTCGTTCTCCACGGCGGCACGGGGATCCCCGCCGATATGATCCGCCGCGCCATCTCGCTCGGCGTCGCGAAGATCAACGTCAACACCGAATGTCAGCTCACCTTCGCCGCCGCCGTCCGCAAGTATATCGAGGCGGGCAAGGACCTGGAGGGCAAGGGCTTCGACCCCCGCAAACTCCTCGCGCCCGGCGTCGAGGCGATCAAGGCGACCGTCAAGGAGAAAATGGAACTCTTCGGCTCGGTCGGAAAAGCGTAAGAGAGTTTGGAGTTGCGCCCCGGCGCAACGTTATGACGCTCCTTCGGAGCGGTTATGATCCCGTCTTCGACGGGAGTTAGGAGTTGTCCGCGTCGCTTCGGCGCGGACAACGTTTTTGTTTTGCGGAAAGCAAGTAAAACCGTTCAGGTCACGAATAGGATCGCGCAAGCGGTAGGGGACGGCGTCTCGACGTCCCGCTCCGCTCAAAAGTAAAAAACACTATTTGCGGTACCGTCTATAGAACCGCAAAACGGCGTCGTGCCGTTTTGCTCTTCCATAGCCCGATATGGAAGTTCTTTGATCCGCTTTCTTTCAAGAAAGCGGACGTTTCCTTCGTTCTCTCCCGGCCGTTTTCCGCATATACTCGAACAAATCAGCGAAGGAGAGAACCTATGCTTCCGATCCCGCCCCGTCCCGCCGCCGCCGAACGCGCCGCCGTCATCGAGGAACTGGCGCGCGCCTACCCGTCGCTCTCGCTCACTCTGCTCGGGCGTTCGATCCTCGGGCGCGAGATCCCGCTTCTCAAAATCGGAGAGGGCAAAACGCACCTGCTCTACGTCGGGGCGCACCACGGCGCCGAGGGAATGACGGCGGCGTTTTTGCTCTCCTTCCTCTCCGAGTTCCTGTCCGCCCATCGCGCGGGACGGTCGGTCGAGGGGATCGACCCGGGGTTTCTGCTCTCGGTGCGGACGCTCTGGATCGTCCCGACGCTCAACCCCGACGGGGTCGAACTCGTCGAAAGAGGGCTCTCCTCGGCGGGCTTCCTTTCCGAGCGGATCCGTCACATGAACGGGGGGAGCGAAGACCTCTCGACGTGGCAGGCGAACGCCCGGGGGGTCGACCTTAACCACAACTACGACGCGGGGTTTCGGGCGTATAAGGGGGTCGAAGCCTCCCTCGGCATCGTCGGAGGGGGTCCGACGCGTTACAGCGGGGAGTATCCCGAATCCGAACCCGAGACGGCGGCGCTCGCCCGTTTCGTCCGTTCGGTCCCGCTCTCGATGATCCTTACGCTCCACACGCAGGGGCGAGAGATCTACTTCACCTCGGGCGGACGGTCGCTCTCCGGTCAGGCGGCGGTCGCCGCCCGCTTCTCGGCGATGACCGGCTACCGCGTCGCCGCGCCCGAGGGCGCGGCGGCGTACGGAGGGCTGACCGATTGGGCGGTCGGGCGTATGGGGATCCCCTCGTTTACGATCGAGTGCGGGGAGGGGAAGAACCCGCTCCCCGAGAGCGCGTTTGCCTCCGCGTGGCGAGAGATCCGACCGCTCCTCTTCCGCGCCCCGCTTTACGCCGCCCCGCCCGAGAAACAGAAAGGGGACGCAGGACGTGAATACCGAACGCTTTGAGGAAAAGGACGTGATCGACGTCGCGTGCGGCAAACGCATCGGCTGCGTCACCGCGCTCGATTTC
>CAMJDE010000184.1 GCA_946404295.1 uncultured Clostridia bacterium
GGACGACTATGCGACGGCGACTGGGCAACGCAAACGGCAAGAGAAAAACGAATTAAAAACAAATGGAGAAACCCGCTCGCGACCGCGAGCGGGTTTCAACCTTAATCAGCGTTTCACAACGCGGAGATTTCGCACAGAGCAAAATGCTTTAACGGACTAATAATATAATCCCCTTCGTTTTTCGGTCTGTGCCGCTCTCCGGGCGGCATTTGAAACCCACCCGCGCCAGCTATTGCCGCCGTGACGGGCGGAGGCAGATGCAGAATCCCCGCTCCCGCCCCGAAGGTGTATATACATACTCCGAGCGGGCGGGAACGGGGATAGGAAAACGAATTGAAAAAAAGAAGAGAACCGCCCCGAGGGGCGGTTCTCAACCATAAACGGCGTTTATCAACGCAAAAAAGATTTACAAAGTAAAAAGCTTTAACGGACTTAAAGTATCCCCTTCGTTTTCCGATCTGCGCTGAAATCCGCCCGTCTTATACCTCGACGATGTCGGGGAAGGTGGCATTCACCGCCACGCTTCTCATCCCGTTCAGGCACCCGCTTTTCGACTTGTACCCGTCCTCGCTGATGGCGATGCTCTCGCCGTTGGTGGCGAAGAGACGGTAGCGGAAGAGCCCCGCCTTGTCGTAATAGATCTCGAACTTCGGGAAAGGAACGCGCTCGGGCGCTTTTTTCAGGGTCAGATCCTCGATACGGTTCTCTTCGATGCAGCGCACGGCGTTTTTTCCGACGCTCTCGATCCCCTTCTTGCAGGCGGATTTCGTCGTGTAGACCTGCGAAGAGACGGCGATCTTTTCCTTATTGCTCGCGATCAGGGAGAAATTGAACGCTCCGCTCGGCGTTTTCTTGATGAAGAATGTTCCCATAATATGACCCTCCGGCTTTTTCTTTGTAATTCTATTATATACGGTTTGCCCCGTTTTGTAAAGTGTTCGGTTCGATTTTTTGTGAAAAAAAGATAGAAAACGCGAAAAAAAGGGGGAGGCGCGTCGAGTTGACAATCGCGCGGCGCAATGCTACAATATAGAAAAACGCCGGGAAACAATCGAGGAGTTGACGAAATGAACAGATCGAAATACTATACCAAAGAACTGCCGGACGGCTATCAGCCCGCCAAAACGGTCGACGTGGGCGAAAAGCGTTTTGCGATCCTGATGAATCTCGCGGCGACGCTCCTGACCGCCGTGGTCGGCGTCGGCGGCTTCTTTCTCAAATTCGCGGGCGATCCCGGGTCGGCGATCCCCGACCTCTCAAACGTCTGGCTGTTCGAGGGATGGCTTTTCGCGATCCTCGTTTCCCTGATCGTCTATCTCGTCCTGCACGAATTGACGCACGGGATCGTCTATAAGATCCTGACGGGAGAGAAACTGACCTTCGGCTTGAAACTCTCCTGCGCCTTCTGCGGCGTCCCGGACGTCTACGTAACGAGAAAGACCGCGCTTCTCGCGCTCCTCGCGCCGTTCACCGTTTTTTCGGTCGCGTTCCTCGTCCCGTTCTTTCTGCTCTCGGGATCGCTCTCGTTTTCGTTCCTCGTCCTGTTTTCGCTCCACTTCGGCGGCTGCGCCGGGGATCTTTACGATACGTTCCTGCTCCTGTTCCGCCTCAAAGGAAATCTGCTGATGCGCGACACGGGTCCGCGGCAGACCTTCTATATCCGTTCCGGAGATTGACCGAAAGCGACTTTTCCGCAAAGGGGGTTGCGTTTGGCGCGACAATCTGCTATAATAGTTCCGTTACGAAAAGCCCGAACGAACAGAAACCGGAGGAACTTCAATGAAAAGAGTTCTGTCTTGCCTTTTGATTTGCGCTATGCTGGGATGCGTCGCGCTCGCGCTCGCCTCCTGCTCGCTCAATTTCAACTCTTCCAAATCGACCGAGAAAGCCCCCGCCACGACCGCGGCGTCGGAAACGACCGACGGAACGCAGGCGTCCGGAGACGCGACGACCGACCCCGCGGAGACCGAAGTTCAGCCGACCGAGCCCGAGCAAACGACGGCGCCCGAGACGACGGAAGAGGGGCTGCCGATCGGGGAGGATCCCGACGATCGTTTCGGACCGGTCCATCCCTTCAATTAAGACGCGCACAATCACGTGAACCCCCAACGCTTACTGCGTGCGCGTCGGGGAACCCCTGGCACGCACAGACCGGAAACGAATGGGGTCAATTATTGATCTGTTAAAGCATTTTGCTTTGTGCAAATTCGTCGCATAGGAAAGCGCAATTAAGGTTGAAACCCGCTCGCGGACGCGAGCGGGTTTCTCCTTTTTATTCAATTCGTTTCCTATCCGCGTTTGCGACCGCTTGGCGTACGCAGGTACGCCGTCGGGTCGCAAGCGCGAATTCTGCATCTGCCTGTGCGCGTCACGGCGGCACTTGCTGGCGCGGTTTGATTTTGAATGTTGCCGACGCACCTGTGCGCGTCACGGCGGCACTTGCTGGCGCGGTTTGGTTTTGAAATGTTACCAAACGGCGCGGGGGGGTTCAGGACGTTACCGGAGAGCGTAAAACGCAAATTAACGGCGGAAAAAGGGTACTCACTTGCTTTTTTTGCCGGGTTATAGTATAATTGTAATGAAAGAACGAATCATTCTCTGCCGAAAAGGAGTTCCGAATGATGAAACCGATAATCAGACGGCTGTTCGTTTTGTTCGTCGCGGCGTTGCTCGTCGCGGCGCTGGCGGCTTGCAGCGCCGTGTATACCGACGGTTCCGGCGACGGAAACGAAGACGCGACGGCGCAGGGCGAAGGAGAACCGGGCGGGACGACGGAAAGCACGGCTTCGGAGAGCGGAAGCGAGCCCGAGGCGACCGAGCCCGAAGTGACGACGGCGCCCGCGACGACGGGCGGCTGCGCGCACGTCTGGGACGAGGGCAGGATCGTCACGTCCCCCGACTGCTCGCATACGGGGCTCCGGCTTCTGACCTGCACGGTCTGCGGAGAGAAGATGGGTGAGACCGTCCCGAAAACCGCCTACCATAAACTCTCGTTCAGTTATCTCGCGGTCGAGCCGACGGCGACGAAAGCCGGGGAGCTCGAGGGCGTTTGCTCGCTCTGCGGTCAGCACGTCCGTATGCCCGACTCGACGACCTACGCCGCCTATCAGAGCAAGATCTCGACGGCGAAGCAGAAGATCAACGCCTTCACCGACAGCCAGTTCGGGAGCAAGGCGCACGGCACGATGTCGACCTCGGCGTACTCCGACCCGCTCGCCTACCCGAGCGAGGGACAGCATCCGCGCCTGCTCTTCAACAAAAACACGATCGGTGCGGTGCGCGCGGTGCTCGAGGATCCCGCGAACTCGGACAAACTGAGATCCCTGATCGGGACGGCAAACGACTATACGTCGGGGGTCCCCTCGGGGAACACCCAGGGATACGAGAACGAGGATTATCGCGAAGAGATCCTGCAAACGATCCGGACGAAGGCGTTTTTGTACCAGATGACCGGCGTCAAACTCTACGGCTACGACGCGATCCGGATGATGAAGGAGTTTATGACCGGGTTCAAGATCGCGGACACGAGCGATCCCTGCCGCCGCTACGGCGAGATTATGACCACGACGGCGCAGGTCTACGACTGGTGCAACGACCTTCTGACCTCCACCGACAAAGAGCAGTTCTTGCGCGGCGTTCAGTACAAACTCGGTCCCAATATGGAGGTCGGGTTCCCGCCCTCCAAGCAGGGCGCGGTCTCGGGGCACGGATGTGAGAGGCAGATCCTGCGCGACTATCTTTCGATCGCGCTCGCGGTCTTTGACGACGAGCCGACCTGGTACAAGTACGTCGCCGGGCGGGTCTATCAGGAATACGTTCCGGTACGAAACGAATACTACACGGCGGGTTACTATCCGCAGGGCATCTCGACCTACCTGCCGATCCGCTTCGGTTCCGACCTCTGGAGCGCGTGGCTGCTCTCGGTCGCGACCGGCTCTTTCCCCTATAACAGGACGAATATGCAGAAGGTGATGCGCACCGCCTACGAACACGTCGTCTACAGCGTCGCCGGCAACTCGGGCACGCAGATCTTCTCCGAGGGCGACCACCAAGGGCGCTCGGGCAAAGAGGCGCTGAAACAGCTCGCCCTGCCCTCGATGATCTCGGCGTACCTCTTCGACGATCCCGTCGCGATGAGTTGGGCGGACTACGCCGACTACTCCTATTTTCCCACTACCTACTATATGATCCTGAAATCGAAGGGTACGACGGGGAGCGCCGCCAAACGCTACGACGGGCTCGACCCGATCGTTTACAACGGCGGGTGGCTCGGGCAGATGATCGCGCACAACTCCTTTGACACCGAC
>CAMJDE010000185.1 GCA_946404295.1 uncultured Clostridia bacterium
GCAGTATGTAATTCGCCCGCAGGGCGACGTACCCCTGCCTCCCCAACGGGGGAGGATGTAATCCGTCGTACCGAATCACCCCGCAGGGGTGGATGTAATCCGCGCGACAGCGTGGTATGTAATCTGCCCCTTCAGGTGTTGCACTTGATAGTATCATTCACCACCATAAAAAAGAGCGCCGCGAAACGCGGCGCTCCGAAGAGTTACGGGGGGTTCGGGCGCGGTTATTTTTTGTGGCAGGCGCCGCCCATCGGACAATGCCCGCAGTTGCAGCCGCAAGAGGACTTCCCTGTTTTTCTGCCGTGGAGGATCGTCAGAATACAACCCGCCACGACGCCGAGCAGAACGACGACGATCAGAAGAGTCGCCCAGTTGTTTGAAAGCCAAGCAAGCATTTTGAAATCCTCCTTTGTCGGAACTTATTTCACGACCTTGACGCTCCGGTCGAGCGTTTCGGCTTCACGGTATTTTTTGAAGAAGAGCATATAGACCGCGAGAGCGATGAGCGCGAGCGCGACGATCAAGCCGAAGACGTGTCCGACCGTGGTCGCAGCCGAGCCGGACGCGAAACTGCCGTCGAAGAGCGAGCCGATCTGATAGACGACGAGCGACACGGCGTATGCGAACCCGCATTGATAACCGATCGCGAACCAGGTCCATTTGCGGTTGTTCATCTCGCGCTTGATCGCGCCGATCGCGGCGAAGCAGGGCGCGCAGAGCAGGTTGAAGATCAGGAACGAGTAGGCGGTCACGCCCGTAAACGCGGCGCGGAGCGCGGCGTAGGTGTTGGTGGCGCCGGCGCCGTAGAGGATCCCCATCGTGCCGACGATGTTCTCCTTCGCCACAAGACCCGTGACCGAAGCGGTCGCCGCCTGCCAGGTACCGAAGCCGAGCGGACGGAAGAGGAAGGCGAACGGGATCCCGATCTTCGCGAGCAGCGAGTACTCCAGTTCATCCTCGGCAAGCATCCGGAACGAACCGTCAACCACGCCGAAGAAGGAGAGGAACCAGACGACGATGGTCGAGAGCAGGATGATGGTCCCCGCTTTCTTGATGAACGACCAGCCGCGCTCCCACATGGACCGCAGGACGTTGCCGACGGTCGGCAGATGGTAGGCGGGCAGTTCCATCACGAAGGGGGCGGGATCGCCCGCGAAGGGTCTGGTCTTTTTCAGGATCACGCCCGAGACGATGATCGCCGCCATCCCGATAAAGTAGGCGGAGGTCGCGACCAGCGCCGAACCGCCGAAGATCGCGCCGGCGATCATCGCGATGAACGGCACCTTCGCGCCGCAGGGAATGAAGGTCGTGGTCATGATGGTCATACGGCGATCGCGCTCGTTTTCGATGGTGCGCGACGCCATGATGCCGGGGATGCCGCAGCCCGTGCCGATCAGCATCGGGATAAAGGATTTGCCCGAGAGGCCGAAGCGCCGGAAGATCCGGTCGAGCACGAAGGCGATACGCGCCATATAGCCGCACGCCTCGAGGATCGCGAGAAGCAGGAAGAGAACGAGCATCTGCGGGACGAAGCCGAGCACCGCGCCGACGCCCGCGACGATCCCGTCGAGGATCAGTCCCGAGAGCCAGTCGGGGGCGTTCGCCGCGTCGAGTCCCTTGCCGATCAGCGCCGGAATACCCGGCACCCACGCGCCGAAATCGGCGGGATCGGGTTCGTCAAATTCGCTTTCGCCGAAGTAGGCGACGGCGTCCTTATACGACATCGCGTTGACGTCGTCGCCCGCGTCCTCCGGCACCGCGTCGAAGTAGACGGTGATCTCGGTCGGTTCGAGCGTTTCCTCGTCCTCGACCTCGACCGTGGCGGTCGCTTCGGCGGGTTCGTCGAGCCGGGCGCGAAGAGCGGCGAGCGTCGCGTCGGGATCAAAGTCCTCGGCTTCGGGGTCAATTTCGACCTCGAACGCCGCCGCTGCGTTCATCGCCGCCTCGTAATCTCCCGCGGCATCCTCGTACTTCGCCGTACCGATACCGAACATATGCCAACCGTCGCCGAAGAGACAGTCGTTTGCCCAGTCGGTCGCGGCGGCGCCGACCGCCACCATCGAGATCCAGTAGACCAAAAACATCACGAGCGCGAAGATCGGAAGTCCGAGCCAGCGGTTGGTAACGATCTTATCGATCTTGTCCGAACGGGTCTCCCCGCCGGTCTTTTTCTTCTTGCAGCACGCCTTGACGACGCCGGCTATGTAGAGGTAGCGTTCGTTGGTGATGATGCTCTCGGCGTCGTCGCCGAGTTCGCGTTCCGCCGCCGCGACGTCCTCTTTGATGTGCGCGAGCATCTCGCCCGGGATCTCTAGGTCCTCGAGCACTTTGTCGTCTCCCTCAAAGACCTTGATCGCGTACCAGCGCTGCCGCTCCTCGGGAAGACCGTGAAGCGCCGCCTCTTCAATATGGGCGAGCGCGTGTTCGACGGGACCGGAGAAGGTGTGCTGCGGGACGGTTTTCGCTCCGTTTGCCGCCTCGATCGCCGCCTCCGCCGCCTCCGTGATCCCCGTCCCCTTCAGAGCCGAGACCGCGACCACGCGGCAGCCGAGTTGACGCGAAAGTTCGTCGAGATCGATCTTGTCGCCGTGTTTGTTCACCAGGTCGATCATATTGACCGCGACGACGACCGGGATCCCGAGTTCGGTCAGTTGGGTCGTCAGGTACAGGTTCCGTTCGAGGTTGGTGCCGTCGAGGATGTTCAGGATCGCGTCGGGGCGCTCCCCGATCAGGTAGTTCCGCGCGACGACCTCCTCGAGCGTGTAAGGCGAGAGCGAGTAGATACCGGGCAGGTCGGTGATCGTCACTCCGTCGTGCCGTTTCAGTTTTCCCTCTTTCTTTTCGACCGTCACCCCGGGCCAGTTCCCGACGAACTGGTTAGAGCCGGTCAGGGCGTTGAACAGCGTGGTTTTTCCGCTGTTGGGGTTCCCCGCCAATGCGATGCGCATACGCGTTTCTCCTTTCTTTCGCGGTTGCCCTCGGCTAACCGCAAAACCAAAAATAAAATCGGGCGAAACAGCCCCTTATTCGACCTCGACCATATCGGCGTCGGCTTTGCGGATCGAGAGTTCGTAGCCGCGCAGGGTGATCTCGATCGGATCGCCGAGCGGCGCGACCTTCCGCACCCGGACCTCGGTCCCGCGGGTCAGTCCCATGTCCATGATCCTCCGCCGCACCGCGCCCTCGCCGTGCAGTCGGAGCACCGTGGCGACCCCGCCGATCGGAACGTCTTTCAGCGTTTTCATCAGTAACCCCTCCTTAAATCATTATTTTCTGCGCCATCTCGCGGCTGACCGCGATCCGGGCGTCCTTGACCGAAACGATCAGGTTGCCGCCCGACGAGGAGACGACGCGTACCGTCCCTCCGACGACAAACCCGAGATTTTCGAGGTGCTTTTTCACCTCCGGCGTCCCGCCGATCCGACGGATCACGGTTTCTTCTCCGACGTCGGCATACTGTAAGGGCATCATTGTTTCCCCTTTCCGCCGCGAGCAGTTACCCTCGGCTAACCTACGCTTTATTATAGTTACCCGACGCTAACTTGTCAAGAGGTTTTGCGAAAAAACTTAAAAAAGTAAAAAAAGCGCCCGACAACCGGGCGGGCGGCGCGCAGGACTTGCTTTTTTTTCGTCGCTGTGCTACAATGGAAAAGGAATAACCGCGAAACGGAGGGCGCACCTATGCAGGAATCCGGGGAAATGTATCTGGAAACCATTCTCGTATTGAGTAAAGAAAAGAACGACGTGCGCGCGATCGACGTCGGGGGGCGGATGGGCTACTCAAAGCCGTCGGTGTCCCGTGCGCTGGCGCGGCTCCGCGCCGACGGGTACCTGTCGGTCGACGGAAACGGCTATCTGCGCCTGACCGACAAGGGTTCGGAGATCGCCGAAAAGATCTACGAGCGGCATCACGTCCTCTCGGAACTCCTGACCCGGATCGGGGTCGATCCCGAAACGGCGGTGGAGGACGCGTGTCGGATCGAACACGTCATCAGCGACGAATCGTTTACCGCGATCAAGCGGCATATCAAGCAGTAAAAACGAAAAAGCGGGGAGGGCAATTTGCCCTCCCCTTTTCGTTCCAAATCCGCCCGAAAGGCGGTATGTAATCCACCGTTTCCAAATCCAAACCGCCTGCGGTTTGGTATGTAATCTGCGCGTTCACGCGCAGTATGTAATCCGTCCGCCCCGCGGACGGTATGTAATCGCGGCGAAGCCGTGTATGTAATCCACCCCCGCTCGCGGGGTGGTATGTAATCTGCGCGTTCACGCGCAGTATGTAATCCGCTTGCCGTGCAAGCGG
>CAMJDE010000186.1 GCA_946404295.1 uncultured Clostridia bacterium
TCCAATGGAGCAGGGGGTTTCCGATCGCGTGGGGGAGCATCGTCGCGTAGGCGAGGAACTTCTCCCAGTCCGACCCGTCGCCCGTGACGTACTTTTCCTCGATCCCGAACGACCGCATCGCGCGCCACTTGTAGTGGTCGCCGCCGAGCATCAACTCGGTGATCCCCGAGAAGCGGTGATCCTCCGCGATCTCCGCGGGAGAGATGTGACAGTGATAGTCGATGATCGGCAGCCCCTCCGCATACTTGTGGTAGAGTTTTTTCGCGGTCTTGCTCCGGAGCATAAAGTCTTCGTTAAAAAAGTTCATTTCGGTCGCGTCCTTCCGTATAGAATTGCATTTGATTGTGATAATCCGGTCGTCAGAAATCGCAGATAATCCGCGGGGCGAATTGTTTGACCGCCTCTTTTGCTTTGGCGGTCGTCTTGACCGTCCAAGGCGGACGCTTCGGATGCAGGTTTATCGTCACTTCGTTTTGCGCGCTTTCTACGGTACGAAACACGATATATTCGTAGTCACGGCGAGAAGAAGGAGCCCCCGCGGGTGTAAAGGTCGGCCAAATGATCTCCACGCGTGCGGAAACGATCCGATTCCAGGTTACGCGGCGGACGCATATTCCCAAAACCCGGATTGAGAACCCTTCCCGGTCAAACGTGATTGTCTGCCACGTCACGATCGTCATAAAAGCCGTCAGGACGAGTATGGAATAGAACAGGATCAAGCAAACGATCTCCCACGGGGACGGATCCTTCGGCAACAGGAACGTGATCAAGATCACTAATCCGATTAACATAACGAAGCAAAAGGTTGTCACAGCGATATTATACGGGTGGGATGCCGGGACGCGCCGCTTTGCACCGAACAGTTCGGTTTTGACGACGGCGATCAGGGCTTCGAGGGGATCGGAACTCTCGTCCCCGACGGGAAAGACGCCGACCGGGCGTCCGTCGTGCAGGATCGTCTCTCCTTCGGTCTCAAAGGCGTGGGTCACGCCGCGATAGGCGATCTTGAGAATGTGTTTTTCCGAGCGCTCTGGGTAGTAGGACAACCGAAGCAGTTTTGCGCCGGTACCCTCGAGTGACGCTTCGAACGCCTCGGTTTTCCATTTCGTTTTTCGTCTTTGATCACGGGGGATCACCTTTACACCTCCGATAAAAACCGATAATCGGACGGGGAGATTACGTTACCTGATCAAACTCGATCAGCGAAAGACCCGGGTTCTTCTCCTCCGCCCAGCGGATCTCGTAGTCGGCGGTAAAGATCAGCAGGTTCCGCCCCTTCAGGTCGGTCACGCGCCGGGTCGACTGCATCAGTTTGAGCGTCGTCGGATCGACCCCCTCGGGCAGATAGCGGATCAGCGTGTGCGGCAGATCCGAGCGGCGGTACTTCACGCCGTACTCGCTCTCCATCCGGAACTCGAGCACGTCGAATTGCAGCACGCCCACGACCCCGACGGTCACGCGCTCCATCCCCATTCCGGGCTCGAGGAAGATGCGGATCGCGCCCTCTTCGGCGATCTGTTCCATCCCCTTGGCGAACTGCTTGCGCTTCATCGAGTCGATCTGCTCGACGACGGCGAAATGTTCGGGGGCGAAGGTCGGGATCCCCGCGTAGCGGATCTCACGTCCGACTTCGCACACCGTGTCCCCAATCGAGTAGATGCCGGGATCGAAAACGCCGATGATATCCCCGGCGTACGCCTCGTCGATCACCTCGCGCTCCTGCGCCATCATCTGCTGGGGCTGCGAGAGTTTCACGTTCTTGCCGCTTCTGACGTGGCGATACTCCCGTCCGCGCTCGAACTTGCCCGAACAGATGCGGAAGAAGGCGATGCGGTCACGGTGCGCTTTGTTCATATTCGCCTGGATCTTGAACACGAACGCCGAAAACCCCTCCTCTACGGGGTCGATTTCGACACCCTCCGAGAGATGCGGGAGCGGGGAAGGGGACATTTTCAGGAAGTTCTGCAGGAAGGTCTCGACCCCGAAGTTATTCAGCGCCGAGCCGAAGAAGACCGGGGAGAGTTTGCCCTTGCGCACCTGTTCGATATCGAACTCGTAGCTTGCCGCGTCGAGCAGTTCGACCTGCTCGGTCAGGTTCTTGCGGGCGTAGGGACCGATCAGACCGTCCATCTTCTCGACGTCGGTGAGATCGCATTCGATCGCCTGCAGCCGTTCGCGTCCGCGGTGGAACTCGTCGAAGACCTCGACGCAGCGTTTCTGCCGGTCGAAGACCCCGCGGAAATCGCGCCCGCACCCGATCGGCCAGTTGACGGGATAGGTGCCGATGCCGAACTCCTTTTCGAGTTCGTCGAGCAGGTCGAAGGGATCGCGCGCCTCGCGGTCGAGTTTGTTGATAAAAGTGAAGATCGGGATCCCGCGCAGGGCGCAGACGCGGAACAGTTTGCGGGTCTGGGGCTCGATGCCCTTCGCCGCGTCGATCACCATGACGGCGCTGTCCGCCGCCATCAGCGTCCGGTAGGTATCTTCCGAGAAGTCCTGATGCCCCGGAGTGTCGAGGATATTCACGCAGTAGCCGTCGTACTCGAACTGGAGCACCGACGAGGTGACCGAGATCCCGCGCTTCTTTTCGATCTCCATCCAGTCGGAGGTAGCGTGGCGGTCGCCCTGCTTGCCCTTGACCGAGCCGGCGGACTGGATCGCGCCGCCGTAGAGCAGGAACTTTTCGGTCAGAGTGGTTTTACCGGCGTCGGGATGCGAAATGATCGCAAAGGTGCGCCGCCGGCGGATTTCGTTTTCGTAATTCATGGGTATTCGGTTTCCTTTCGTTATTCGTTATTCTGCCATCCGAAAGGAACCCGTTACAGGTGGTCGCGCCGCTCGCCAGCGACGACGATCTCGCAGTCGCAGGGGTAGACCGACCCCTTCAGAATGATCTCGCCCGCCGAGTCGCAGACGATCCGACCCGAGAGGGGATTTTTGATCGAGAGCACGCCGCCGCGGATGGTCGCCGCGACCGACGAATACTCGAACGAGAGATCGCAGCCCTCGGTCTCGCAGTCGACGAGGGTCAGGTTGCGGCAGTAGCAGAGTGGCTGCGTCCCGACGATCTTGCAGCGGATCAGGGTCAGATTCTCGGAATACCAGCCGAGATACTCGCCCCGGATCACGCTGTCGCGGACGGTCACGTTCTTGGTGTGCCAGAAGGCGTCCTTGGTGTCGAGGGTGCTGTCGGCGATCTCGGCGTCGACGACGTACTGGAAGGAATACTTGCCCGAAAAGGTGAGGTTCCGCGCCACGATCTTCGACGCTCCGAGAAAGGCGTACTCGCCCGAAAGCGAGGTGTCGGAAAGTTTGATCTTCCGCGTTCTCCACCCGAATTCGGGCGAGATAATCTCGGAGTTTTTAACGTCCACCCCCCTGCACTCGCGGAACGCCTTGACCCCGTGCATTCTGCACCCGTCGAGCGTCACGTCCCGGTCGTACCAGAAGGGCGCGCGGCAGGTCTCTGTCATCTCGCAGCCCTTTACGACGAGCCCCGTATCGTGCCAGAAGGGGTAGCGCAGGGCGAAATAACTGTCCTGCACCGTGATCTCGCGCCCCTCTTTCAGGGCGGATTCGCCGTCCTCGGGTCCCTCGAAACGGCAACCCGAGACCAGAAGCCCGCGTCTCCCGTAGAGCGCGCGCTCCTCTCCGAAGCGTTGATTTTCAATTCGATCGATTTTCTTCATTTCGTTTTACCCGTTGTCGCGTCGTTTTTTCCTACCGTTTCATTATAACAGAGAAGCGGCGGAAAATCAATCGTTCGTCTTGACTTTTTTTTCGCGGAATGATATACTGGAAACTACCACAAGCCGATGTGGCGAAACTGGCAGACGCCTCGGACTTAAAATCCGATGGGACTCACCTCCCGTACCGGTTCGAACCCGGTCATCGGCACCATAGAGAACGGCGCCCCCGCCTTGTGCGGGGCGCCGTTCTCTATCGCACCGCTGCAGGTTCGACCGGTCTTGTTTGCGCAGCGCGCAAACAAATAACTCTCGCCCATCCGAAAAAGCCACCCGTTTTACAAAGTTCGGGCGAGAGTGCACCGGTAGCGCGCCGCAGGGGCGCGTCGAACCCGGTCATCGGCACGGAAGAGCGGCGGCGTTGCCGCCTAATGAAGACGCTCGCGGCCGCTCGCTAATGAAGACGGGCTGACGCCCTAATGAAGACGCTCGCGGTTGCTCGCTAACGAAGACGGGCTGACGCCCTAATGAAGACGGCGCGGCGTGCCGCGCCTAATGAAGCCGCTCACGCTCCCGTTGCCTCCCCAACGGGGTTAGCGAGCGAAAAACAGTCCTGT
>CAMJDE010000187.1 GCA_946404295.1 uncultured Clostridia bacterium
CGCCTCGGCGGGGGCGGGGGCGCCCTTGACCATTTCGTCGGTGATCCCGGTCAGTTCCGAGATCGCGGGCGGGATCGGCATCCCGGGATCGACGAAGGTGTCGAATCGGTCGAGGATCTCGCCGTTCTTGATGAGGACCGCGCCGATCTCGGTGATCCCGCAGGAGCGGTTGTCCAGCCCCGTCGTCTCGATGTCGAAAACGACCATCTCGTCCGAGAGCGAGGGCGACGCCGTCCCGTAGACGGCGCGCTCGGTATCGTTGACGAAGTAGCACTCGATCCCGTAGAGGATCTTGACGCTCGCGTTCTGCTTCTTTTTGGCGAGCATCAACTCGGGAAAACTCTGCACGTTGCCGTGATCGGTGACGGCGACGGCGCGATGCCCCCACCGCTCTGCCGTGGCGATCAGCTCGTCCGGGCGGATCAGCCCGTCCATCGCCGACATATTGGTATGCAGGTGGAGTTCGACCCGCTTCTCTTCGGCGTCGTCCGCGCGCAAAATCGCCTTGATCTTCGCGACCGCCTTCGGCGAGAGGATCAGGTCCTCTTCGTTCAGTCGGTCGCGGAGCATCCGTCCCGAAACGGCGACGGTCGTCCCGGGTTGAAGCGCGTCGAGCCACGCCTTGTCCTCGGGGGACACCGTCTTCTTGATCGTCAGACTGGAGGTGCCGTCCGAGAAACAGACGGTGTAGGTGATGCGGTCGCCCGCGCGGTTGGCGCGGTTGGTATTCGAGAAAACGGTGCCGTAGACGAGCAGGTCGGAGCGCACGTCGGTGACCGTCGCCATCGGGGTCGGCGCGTCGAGCCGCACGGGGATCCCGAGGATCCATTCGGCGCCCGCGGTCTCGAAAACCGTGTTGCCGACGCGGAAGCGCGTTCCCTCTTCGCGGGTGACCGTCGCCTTTTCCCCGCCCGAGAGCGAGGTCTTTTTGGCGAGATTCTTCTTTTTTTCCTCTTCCTCGCGCCGCAATCTCTCCTCCTCCGCCAGCTGCGCGTTGGCGGCGAGCAGTTCCTCCTGCATCGCGCGGTTCTCGGCGTCGTAGCGGGCGAGCCGCTCCGCCGTTCTCTCCTCTGCGTCGGCGCAGGAGCGGATCACGACGCGGCGCGTGACCCCGTAGCGGCTGGAGAGGATGCGTTCGAGCAGATCGGCGGTCGACGCGTCGTTGACCACGTCCACGCCGGGAGCGAGGAAGGGGAGTTCGCAGACGATCGTCTCTCCGTCGTCGGAATACGACGCGTCGTAGAAAAAGCCGGGGGTCAGCGCGCTGACCCGGGTCGCCTCGTCGGCGACCTCGTGCATACAGAGGTCGGCGCGGAAGCACTCCGGCGGCATATGCGGAAAGATGCGGAAGGACGCCGCCGAATACAGTTCGCAGAGTTCGCGTTCGATCGAATGGAGCAGCCCGACGTCGACCCGCTCGTCGAAGTGCAGATCGACCTCGACCCGCAGGGGGTCGCGTTTGTAGCGCATCCCGATCCACTCGGACGACGCGAGAAGATCCCGCCGCGCGGGCGACGGGTCGTATTTCTGAAACTTGTTCAAGAAAGTCGTTTGCTGTTGCTGATCCATTGTGTCCTCTTACGTCGGGAAGGATTTTTCGATTTCGTCAAGCAGAACTTCGACGATCCGGTCGGCGGGGTATTTGGCGATCGTTTCGCCGCGTTTGAAGAGCAGCGCCTCGCCGTCGCCGCCCGCGATGCCGATGTCGGCTTCGCGCGCCTCGCCCGGTCCGTTCACGGCGCAACCCATAAAGGCGACCTTGAGTTTCTTTTTGCGAAGCCCCCGCTCGTCCAGCCCCTTCTCAAAGGCGGCGAGCAGCGGGATCAGGTCGATCTTCGTCCGTCCGCAGGTGGGACAGGAAACGACGTCGATCCCCGCCGTCGGGTCGAGCCCGAGCGCCGACAGGATCTCGCGCGCCGCCGCGACCTCCTCAAGCGGGTCGGCGGTGAGCGACACGCGGACCGTGTCGCCGATCCCCTCGGACAGCAGGGTGCCGACGCCGATCGCGCCCTTGATCATCCCGCGTTTCAGCCCGCCCGCCTCGGTCACGCCGAGGTGAAGGGGATAGTCGGTTTTCTCGGCGAGGATGCGGTTGGCGTCGATCATCGTTTTCACGTCCGAGGACTTGACCGAGATCACGGTGTCAAAGAAGTCGAGCGACTCGAGGATCGCGGCGTGTCCCAGGGCGCTCTCGGCGATCGCCTCCGCCGTCGGGGCGCCGTACCTCTCGAGCAGGGGACGTTCGAGCGAACCGCCGTTCACCCCGATCCGGATCGGCACCCCCGCTGCGCGGCAGGCACGCACGACGGCGGCGACGTTGTCGCGCGAACCGACGTTGCCGGGGTTGATGCGGATCTTGTCCGCGCCGGCGGCGACGGCTTCCAGCGCGATCTTGTAGTCGAAATGGATATCGGCGACGAGCGGGACGGTGATTCCCTGCTCCTTCAGATATGAAAAAATCGAAGCCGCCCCCCTGTCCGGTACGGCGAGCCGCACGAGATCGCACCCACGCAGGGCGAGGGCGCGCACCTGGCGGAGCGTCGCCTCGCGGTCGCGGGGATCGGTATTCGTCATGGATTGCACCGTGATCGGGGCGTCTCCCCCGACGGTCAGTTTCCCGACCCGGACGGCGTTGGATCTGCGGCGTGCGGTCATACTGTTTCCTTTCGTTATCCCGTCAGAAGAAGGCGAGGATATCCTTTACCGTGATGAAGAGCAGAAAGCCGAAGAAGATGAGCGCCCCGGCGGCGTCGATCGCCCCGGTCACCTTGCCCGGCAGGCGGCGGCGCGAGATCATCTCGACCGCGGTGTAGGCGAGGTGTCCCCCGTCGAGCGGCGGGATCGGCAGCAGATTGAAAATGCCGAGGTTCATCGAAATGATCAGCGTGAGATAGAGCAGCGTCGCGCCGCCCGATCGCGCCGCCTCGGTGATCGCGCCCGCCGTTCCGACGGGTCCCGAGACCGCGTTGATCGAGTAGCGCCCGGTCACGACGTCGAAGAGCGACTCCCAGATCATCTGCACGACGTAGGTCGATTTCCAGAAGGTCTGGCTGACGACGGTTCCGAAGCTCTTGTGCACGGCGTAGACCTTGAAGTCCGCCGAGCCGAAGGTGACGCCCTGCGAGGTGGCGGTCGGGAAGGTCACGAAGAGGTGTTCCTTCTCGCCGTTCTCGTGCCGGACGAGGAGATCGAGCGGCTCACCCTTGTAGCCCTCGCGCATGATCTGGTAGTAGAGTTGATCCGAGATCCGCACCCGGTGCCCGTTGACCGAGAGGACGGTATCGTTGACTTTCAGAACGCTCGACGAGGTGGGAACGGGGTTGCCGTCCGCGTCGGTTCCGGGATCGTCGAACTCGGCGATCTGCGTGCCGCCGACCCGGATCCAGAGCGTGAGGATCAGGGTCAGGAAGAACGCGAGCAGAATATTCATCGTCGCGCCCGCCGCGTGGACGATCAGCCGCTGCCAGCCGGGACGGGAGATCAGCGTGTTGCCGTAGTTGATGACGTAGTCCTCGTCGCCGGGTTTCGGCGGCTCTTTCGGCGTTTTGATCTCGGGTTCGTGCGGCACCGCCTCGTGGGCGAAGGGGTTTTCGGGTTCCCCGTCCTCTTCCGCCTTCTCGTCGAGTTCGCCGCGCATCGAAACGAAGCCCCCGAACGGGAGCAGGCGGATCGAGTAGCGGATCCCGGTCTTTTTCGATTTTTTCGACAGTACCTTCGGTCCCATACCGATCGCGAACTCGTCGATCTCGACCTTGAAGATACGGGCGGCGACGTAGTGCCCGAACTCGTGGATCATGATCAGAAGTCCGAAAACCAGGATGGCGAGCAGGATATAGAGAACCATTCGATTTCCTTTCTTTTCCCGTCAGATTTTCGTCCCGGCGAACGCGCGCGCTTCGCGGTCCGCCGAGAGCAGTTCGTCGACGGTTTTCGCGTTTTTCAGGACGGACAGTTTCTCGACCGTTTCGGAAACGACGGTCGGAATCGCGGTGAACTTGATCTTCTCGGAGAGGAACGCCGCGACCGCGACCTCGTTCGCCGCGTTGAGGACGGCGGGAACGCCGCCGCCGAGTTTCAGCGCCCGGAAGGCGAGCGGAAGCAGCGGGAAGGCGTCGGGGTCGGGCGGGTAGAAATTGAGCCGTCCGACCGAGAAGAGGTCGAGCCCGGGGGTGAGTCCCGGAAGGCGGCGCGGATAGGTCAAGGCGTACTGGACGCAGAGACGCATATCGGGGGTCGAAAGCTGCGCGATCACCGCGGAATCAATATATTCCACAGCCGAGTG
>CAMJDE010000188.1 GCA_946404295.1 uncultured Clostridia bacterium
GGTATCGCGGCGCATTGGAAGTATAAGTCGGGCGAGACCTCGAAAGAGGACATTGACGAAAAACTGCGCTGGATCTCGAGCTTGCTCGAAGCCGACGACAGCACCCGCGACCCCGACGAGTTCATGCGGTCGTTCAAGACCGATATTTTCCACGACGAGACCTTCGTATTCACCCCGAAGGGCGACGTCATCTCGCTTCCGCTCGGGGCGACGGTCATCGACTTTGCCTACGCGATCCATTCGGCTGTCGGCAACAAGATGGTCGGCGCGAAGATCAACGGTATGATCGTTCCGATCGATCGCGTTCCGCAGAACGGCGAGATCGTCGAGATCATCACGTCAAACGCTTCGAAGGGTCCGAGCCGCGACTGGCTGAAGATCGTCAAGACCGGGGAAGCGAAGAACAAGATCCGTTCGTGGTTCAAGAAAGAACAGAGAGCCGAAAACATCGAACTCGGCAAAGCCGAGATAGACCGTGAACTCAAACGGTACGGAAGACCGTATACCGACGCCGACAAACTCCAGATCGTCGAGAACGTCTCGCACCGCATGGGGATCCAGGGAGCCGACGACCTCTACAACACGATCGGGTTCGGCGGGCTTTCCGTCTCGCGTCTCTCGACCCGGCTCCGCGACGAGTTTGACCGCATCGTCCCGCAGATCGAGACCGAAGAGAAGAAGGAGGGCGAGGAACTCGTCCCCGTCACGCAGGGCAAGCCGCATAATCTCAAGAACAGCAGCGGCGTCGTGATCGACGGGGAATACGGATGCGAAGTCAAGTTCGCGAAGTGCTGCAACCCGCTGCCGGGCGACGACATCGTCGGATTCGTGACGCGCGGCTACGGCATCTCGATCCACAAGACCGACTGTCCGAAGGTCAAAGAGAACCGTGATAAAGAGGAGTATTCGGGCAGATGGGTCAACGCCGCCTGGGAGAACGCCCTCGGCACCGGCGGCGACGAGCGCGGAATGTACGAAGCGAATCTCCAGATCCGCGTCCGCAACGAGATGGGCGTCCTTGCCGATATCACCAAGGCGCTCGCGGATATGAAGGTTTTCGTTCTGAGCGTTTCTTCCACGTCGAAACCCGGCGCCGACACGGCGATCCTGAATTTGATGGTCGGCTGCCGCAGCGTCGAGCATTTCTACTCGATCGTCTCGAAACTGAAGACCGTGTCCGCCGTCGAGTCTGTCGGACGCGGCTACGGAGGATGATGCGATGATCGCTGTGATCCAACGTGTCGGCGCCACCGCGCTGACGGCGAACGGAGAGCCGTATTCCGAGATCTCGCACGGCTTTCTCGTCCTGCTCGGCGTTCTTTCGGGCGACGACGAGACCGACGCCAAACTGCTTTCCGACAAGATCGCGAAACTTCGCGTTTTCTCCGATGAAAACGGTAAGATGAACCGTTCGCTCTCCGACGTTGACGGGGAAGTGATGGTCGTCTCCAACTTTACGCTCGCGGCGAATTACCGCCACGGGAACCGTCCCGATTTTCTCTGCGCCGCCCCGCCCGCCGAGGCGGACCGGCTCTACCGTCTCTTTATCGAGAACCTCAAGGGGGCGGGCGTCCCCACCGCGTCGGGGGTGTTCGGCGCGGATATGCAGATCCGAACGACAGCCGACGGTCCCGTCACCATCGTGATGGACTCCGCCGTGTTGAGAAAGGAACCGAAGTCATGATCCTACGCTTGCAGGAAGGGATCAATCCGTATTACGTTCAGACCCTCGGTCTGGTCTTTTTCCCCGGCGCCAAGTTCGGGGAAAACCAGCCCGAGTCGCCCGACGTTCCGATCCTTTCCGTCGATCTGAAAAGAGAAGAGGACGGCAGCGCGGTCTCGCGCGCCGAACTCTCCTATCGGAATAAGACGGTTTGCGCCGAAGAGCGGGTCACCCCCGACGATAATTTCCCGATCGACCGGGTCGATAAGATCGCCGTCGGACGCGCCGTTTTCGGCGCGGGGAAACAGTATTTCGGGCATATTCCACCGTGGGGGATCCTGACCGGGGTCCGCCCCTCGAAGGTCGCCTCCGAACTGCTCAACACCGGGCACGGGATCCTTCGGTCCCGGCAGATTTTGCGCGACGAATACTTTCTCAACCCGCAGAAGGCGGCGCTCGCCGTCAGCGTCGCGGGGACCGAAGCGCGCCTTTGCCGGAAACTCGACCGCAATCTCTGCAGCGTGTATATTTCGATCCCGTTTTGTCCGTCGCGCTGCGCCTACTGTTCTTTCGTCTCCTATACCTCGCCGCGTCTGCTTTCCCTGATCCCGGATTACCTCGGGATGCTGGCGAAGGATCTTGCGTCGATGTTCGAGACCATCCGTCTGCTCGGCAAGCGCGTCGCAACCGTCTACATCGGCGGGGGCACCCCGACGACCCTGACGGCGGATCAGCTACGTTTTCTGCTCGGCGAGATCACCCGGCAGGTCGATCCGGCGACGCTGATGGAATTCACGCTGGAAGCCGGACGTCCCGACACGATCACGAGGGAAAAACTCGCGATCGCGAAGGAGTACGGCGTCACGAGGATCAGCGTCAATCCGCAGACCCTCTCCGACGAGATCCTGGAATCCATCGGCAGGAAGCATACCGTCGCCGATTTCTTCCGCGCCTACGACCTGGCGCGTGCGTCGGGCATCCGCGACGTGAACGTCGACCTGATCGCGGGTCTGCCGGGCGACAACTTCGGCAATTTCTCCGCGACCATCGACCGCGTGATTGAACTGGCGCCCTCCAACCTGACGGTACATACCTTCTGCGTCAAGCGGGCGGCGGATATCCTGCGCGAGAACAGCGGGATCTATTCGCTTGTCGGCGGGGACGCCGTCAAGTCGGTCTCGTATTCGCAGCTCAAAACCAAATTCGCGTGCTACAAGCCCTACTATATGTATCGGCAGAAGAATACCGTCGGCAACCTCGAAAACGTCGGCTACTCGCTCGAAGGACACGAGGGGATGTACAATATCTTCATGATGGAGGAACTGCACACGATCTTCGGGATCGGGGCGGGCGCGGTCACGAAGCTCGTTGATTACAGACTTCCGAAAGAGGGGAGGTCGCGCATCGTCCGTCTCTTCACCCCGAAATATCCCTACGAGTATCTGCGCGACGCCGACCGGATCCGGGATGGCGACGGGAACGAACCGTCTCAGCGTGAAAAGATCCTTTCGTTCTTTTCTTCCGCGGACGGAAACGAACCGTCATAAAACGCGCCGGGACGGAATAGAATGAGCGTATGAAAAACGTCATCACTTCATTTGCAAACGAAAACGAAAAACGCGCGCTGGTCGAACGGGAGGACCGCACGTTCTTATCCCGCGTCACCGAAGCCGCCGCGGCGCTGTCCCGCGATAAAGACCTGAAACTGATTACCGTCTCGGGGGCGAGCTGCGCGGGCAAAACGACGACCGCCGAACTGATCGACGCCGAACTCGAACGGGGCGGACGGCGCGTTCACACGATCTCGCTCGACGATTTCTTTTTCAGCCGGGCGGAATTGGTCGAACGAGCCGAACGGACGGGGAGCAAACTCGATTTCGACTCTCCGGAGACGCTGGATCTCGAAGCCCTTTCGGACGTGACCGATGCGATCTTTTCGGGCGGACGTCTTCTGATCCCGCATTTCGATTTCAAATCCGGCGACCGCGACGGCACGACCGACCTCGGCGTTCCCGCGCCGGAAGATATTTATCTCTTCGAGGGGATCCAGGCGATCTATCCCGTCGTGACGTCGCTTCTCGGACGGCACCCCTTCAAATCGGTCTTTCTCTCTGTCGGGGACGACGCCCGGTACGGCGATACGGTCTTCTCGCTCGACGAGATCCGCTTCCTGCGCCGACTGGTGCGCGACGCGCGCTTCCGCTCCGCCGAACCGTCCTTCACCTTCCGGATCTGGGAGACGGTGCGGGCAAACGAGGAAAAGCATATCTTCCCGTATTCCGACGCCTGCGACCACCTGATCTCCACCTATCACGCCTACGAGTTGAATATGCTCCGGAACGACGCGATCGCACACCTGTCGACGATCGGAGAGGACTCGCCCTATTACGAACGGGCGCGGGATCTGGTCGCCCGTCTGACGCCGATCGAGCCCATCTCGCCCGCGTATCTCTCGGAACGGTCGCTTTTCCACGAGTTTTTCGGTTAAAACCAAAACGCACCGCATATAATGGATGGTAGTTCATCCGGAAGGCGGTGCGTTCGTTTTGTCAAAAAGAGACGCTTCACGCTCCATGCTCGGCGGCGTTCTCGTTCTCGGGGCGGGCAATCTG
>CAMJDE010000189.1 GCA_946404295.1 uncultured Clostridia bacterium
GCGATTAAAGCGTCGAACGCCTCCTGCTGTTCGCTCGTTTTCGCCTCGCTCGTCAGGGCGTTTTCGTTGACCGGGCAGAACCCGAAATAGACCTTCGCCCCGGCATCGGTCACCTTGCCGAGTATGCGGCGGACGTCGGAGGCGTAGGTTCCGATGTCGACCCATTGATCGGGATTGTCGAGCGAAATCTGCTGGGTGACCGTCGTGATCGAGTTGACCTTATCGTTCAAAGTGACGGTGAAGTAGCCGTGGTTGGTCGAGTCGTACCCGAGGCAGTACACCTTGTGCTCGGCGTTCTGGAAATCGCCGTTCCGGTCGGCGTTGTTCTTCGGATAGAGGGAATAGTTTCCCCCGTTCTTCTGCCAGCGTTCGTTCTGATATTCTTGGAAGGCGCCGAAGACGTTTTCGTAGTTTTTCACGTCGATATAGCGCCAGACGTTCTGGCTGGATTCGAGGTCGCGGAAGAGTTTCCAGGACAGGGTCGGGCACCCGAACTGATAAATCGAGTTTTCGGGAGCGTAAACGACGATATCGCCCTCCCCGACGAAATTGGCGATCGCCTCCATATAGACCATATTGTTGGTCGTGCGAATGGTCCCGTACTCGACGACGAAATACTCGCCCCCGAGCAGCGTTTCCAGATACTCGGTCGCGATCCCGTGGAAAGAGGAGGAGCCCGAAACGAAAACGATCATCTTCTTCCCCGACGCGACCCCGCGCATCAGTCGGTCCCACTTGACGCGGTAGCCGCCGTCGTAACTCGCCGCGTAGCGCGGCGCGGTCGTCGCGGACAGCCGGAACTCCGACCAGTTCGAGTAGGTCGCCTCGTCGAACGCGTCGTTTGAGATCGAGAGGATCCCGTCGCCCATATAGAGCGTTTTGAGCGACGAGCAGCCGACGACGGCGCCGTCCTCAACTTCGCGCAGGGTGCGCGGCAGGACGAGGGTCCGAAAACTCTTGTTCGCGATTGCGCCCGCCGCGATCGATACGACCTCTTTTCCCCCGATCGTTTCGGGGATGACCAGCGTTTCGTCGTCGCCCGAGTATCCCGTGATCGCGACGCCCGAATAACTCTCCGTCCGGCTGTACCGGACGGTCACGCTTTCGGTCGTAAACCCGGACGAGACAGGCGCCCAGACGCACCAGAGGTCGAGTTTGCCGTCGACGGCGTTCGCCTTGCAGCCGGGAGAGTACGCCTCGCCCGTGCCGTCGGCTTTCGTGTTGTATTCGAGCAGAACGTAGCCCTCGCGGGTGAACCCGCCGGCGTCGTAAAGGGTGTTCGGGGCGGTGAAATACGAGGTGTCGATCGTCTGAACGAAGGTTTCGCCCGTATTCGACGCGCCGCCGTTCATATGATAGGTGATCGTCGTTTCGGCGGGATAGGGGCTCTTGAAATTCGCGTAAAGGTAGGTCGTTTCCTCAATGCGGAACGTGTAGACGAGTTCGGTCGAGATCGGCTCTTCCCCGCCGCGGAGCGGGGCGCCGATCGACCAGCCGACGAAGGTCAAGCCGTCGGGAACCCGGGTCTCGACGCGGAAGAACGTGTATTGCGGATACCTCTCCCCGTTGCGCGCGGAAGAGTAGTCGCCGAGATAGGCGCGCGTGACGGCGGGGAGCGGCGAGACGCCGGTCTCCTTGACCTCGAAATAGCATTTGACCCCGGTGTCGGGGTAGGTCGCGGCGTCGGTCGTCCAGTCGGGGGTCATCGACTGCGGCTCGGTCGCAGTCGTCCTCTCGCGGGTGCGGATCGGTTCGTCGGTCTCGTCCGGGTCGGTGGACACGATCCCGCACGAGGCGAGAAAGAGCAAAGAGAACAAAAGAACAAGACAGAGAAGCGTTCGTTTCATGTCCGGTCGTCTCGCTTTCTTTCGGACGGGGATTGTTCCCCGTCGGGCAATACTGTAACAGAATAATTATAGCATAGAAGAGCGGATTTGTAAAGAGCGGGGAGCGTTTCCGTCAATTACGGTCAAGAAAAAGAAAATCCCCGTCCGATGGGACGGGGACGGATCTTCAGTTTTGGAACGGGGGCTTGAACTCGCCCTTGAGGACGAGAACGAAGACCAGCACCGCGGCGACTGCGACGACGCCGGCGACCGTCGGGATGACCCACGCGGGGACGCGGCTCTTCTCCTCTTCGGGCGGGAGCAGCCGGACGCGGTGGAGCGCCTTGGCGACCGGCTGGAACAGGAGCGCCGTCACGGCGGCGTTCAGCGTCCCCTTCACGGCGTTGAAAGGCAGGATGGTTTTCGGGATCAGATCGACGACCGCCGAACGGGGCGCGCCGGTGTAGAGCGGCGTGATCAGAAGGTTGAGCGGGAGCATCATGGCGGTCATAAAGACAGCCGAGAGGATCAGCCCGATCATCGCGCTCGGGCGGGTACGGCGGAGCCGGTAGAAGATCGCCGCCGGAAGGATGAAACTCGCGCTGGCGAGAAAGTTCATCAGGAACCCGTAGAACCCGGTCGAACTGACCGAGACCATCTCGAGGAGCGCCACCGCGAGAGCGATCGCGACCCCGGCGACGGGTCCGAGGAAGAGCGCCCCGAGCGTCATGACCGCGTCCTTGAGATCGAAGGTGAGAAAGCCCGCGACCTGGATGCGGAACACGAATACGAACAGGTACGCGAGGGCGGCGAAGAGCGCCGCGGCGACCGTGCGCCGGACGTGCAGGTCGGTGTTGGAGACCCGCCGCTTCGCGGGGGCGGGTTCTGTTTCCGCGGACGCGTCGGAGACGATCCGATCTTTGTCGTTTTGATTGTTTTGCATTGCTAATTTCGCCTTTCTCCTGCTTTGCAGGTACGTCTGTTCGGCAGGATCTCTCTTCGGCGAACTGCGCGTTTTGCCTTGAAAAAGAGAAAAACCCCCAAAGTAAAAACACTTCGGGGGTAACTCTTGCCGAATCTTCTCTCATCCGGACTGTAACCGTCGGTGCAGGAATCTCACCTGACTCGGCGGGGATATTTCCCCGTTCGCAGACTATACTGCCGGTATGGAATTGCACCAAACCCCAAAGATTCAAGCGAGCGCCGAATTCTGCGCAGACCGGAAAGCACGGGAAAGAAGTAAACAACAGAGTTGTATTCCTCACTTGATGAAAGAGGTTGAAAACCTGCGGTTTTCTCCCTTTCATTTCAAAGTGCTTTCCTATCCGCGTTCTCGTTGCCCGGTCGCCGTCGCATAGTCGTCCGGGGTGCGCGCCGTGTCGCACACACCCCGCACTCCTTGCTTTGGGCGACACCGCTTCGCGAAAACGCCCCACCGGGGCGTTTTCACTCGCTAACCCTCGGCGTATGTGTATACGCCTTCGGGTCGCGAGCGCGGATTCTGCATCACAATTCGTCAGCTCGTGTTTGACGAGCGGCGGTTTTCCGCCGCTCGTTTTTTTCAGGACTTGCGGAGTCGATTACTCCTTGATTTCGGCAACGACGCCCGAACCGACGGTTCTGCCGCCTTCGCGGATAGCGAAGCGGAGTCCCTTTTCGATCGCGATCGGGGTGATCAGTTCGACGGTCATATCGACGTTATCGCCGGGACGGCACATATCAACACCCTCGGGGAGTTTGATCGAGCCGGTGACGTCGGTCGTACGGAAGTAGAACTGAGGTCTGTAGCCGGAGAAGAAGGGCTTCTGACGGCCGCCTTCCTTCTCGGTCAGGACGTAAACCTGTCCGACGAAGATGGTGTGCGGATGGATCGTGCCGGGTTTGCAGAGAACCTGGCCGCGCTCGATCTCGTTCTTCGCGATACCGCGGAGCAGAGCGCCGATGTTGTCGCCCGCCTCGGCGGCGTCCATGAGCTTGTGGAACATTTCGATACCGGTGACGACGGTGCTTCTCTTCTCATCCGAGAGACCGACGATCTCGACGGTGTCGTTCATCTTCAGCGTGCCGCGCTCGACACGACCGGTAGCGACGGTGCCGCGGCCGGAGATCGAGAAGACGTCCTCGACGGGCATCAGGAACGGCAGGTCGGCTTTACGGTCAGGGGTCGGGATATAGTTGTCGACGGCGTCCATCAGCTCCTTGATGCAAGCATACTCGGGAGCGTTGGGATCCTTCGACGGGGACTCGAGCGCCTCACGGGCGGAGCCGCGGATGATCGGAATGTCGTCGCCCGGGAAGTCGTACTCGTTCAGAAGATCACGGATCTCCATCTCAACGAGGTCGAGAAGCTCGGGGTCGTCGACGATATCGGTCTTGTTCATGAAGACGACGATCGCGGGAACGCCGACCTGACGGGCGAGCAGAACGTGCTCGCGGGTCT
>CAMJDE010000190.1 GCA_946404295.1 uncultured Clostridia bacterium
AAGAATCGGCGCTCAGACGGGTTCCTCCTCCCCCTCCTCGGACGGTGTTTCGGGCTCCGGCGGGACGGGCAGATCGGTGAGATCGAGGTAGTATTCCTCGTTTAAGGGGTGTCCGCGCTCCATCAGCCGTCTGCTTTCGAAGTTCTCGATCAGGGCGTGCAGCGACGCGAAGAGCGGCACGGCGAAAATGAAACCGAAGAATCCGAACAGCCCGCCGAAAAAGAGCGAGAGACAGACGGTCAAGCCGATGTTCGGGCGCAGACGCTTGCGCAGGAAGAAGGGCTCCGCCAGGATGCTGTAAAGGAGATGCAGAAGAAAGAGGATCAGGAAGAGGGGCAGCGCGTAGGGACGGTTCAGAACCAGCATCACGACGGGAAGAAGCACCGTGAGCAGGATCTTTCCGAAATCGGGCATCATATCGAAGGCAAAGACCAGGATCGTGATCAGCGCCCGGAACGGGATCCCGAAGATCAGGCAGAGCAGGTAGGTGACGAGCGACAGCAGGATCGAGGAGACCACCCGGACCGAAAGATATTCCATAAAGTAAAGGTAGGTGCGCTTCGCTCCCGCGTAGAATCGGGTCGTGATCTTTCCGGGGAGGCGGGAGACCAGGATCTTCGAGGTGATCGAGGTGATGACGCGGCGGAAGAGCAGCGAATACGCCGCGAGGACGAAGCCGAGGAAGATCGCCGAGGTCTCGTTCGCGATATTCGAGACGTAACCGGCGGCGAAAGCCGTCAGCGACTGCTCCCCGGTCGGCGAAAACACGTCGCGGAGATAGTCGATCAGCGATTCGTAGATCGGAAGAAGGATCTCCGAATCCTTCACGTTCCGTTCGATCCAATCGCGCGAACGGGCGATCGCGGGGTTCAGGTCCGCCTGCAGTTCGGTGAAACTGTTGGACAGCGACGGAATGATCGAGAAGACGAAGAGAAACAGAACGGCGAGCAGAAGCAGTTCCGCGAGAATGACCGCGAAAACGCGCGCCAAGGGAAGCCGTTTCTGCGTTTTGAAAACGTGCCGGGTGAGCAGACGCTCGAAAAAGCGCATCGGAGGGATGCTGATAAAGGCGAAGAGGATCGCGTAGAAAACGCACTTGATCTTCCCGAAAAACCAGCCGAATCCGGCAAAGACGGCGGGAAGGTTGAAGATGAACGCCGCGTAGAGCAGACCGAAGGTAATGACGATCAGGGCGTACGCCGCGTAGGTGTTGTACTTTGTGTTGTTGAGTTTCATTGCTCGCCCTCGCTTTCATCCTCGGGCGAGGGGATCTCCGTTTCCGGCGTTTCGGGCGAGGACCCGGGAGCGGATTGCTCAGCGTGTTCGTCGGCGGGGACATCGGCGGGATCTGCGGACTCTTTTGCGGGTTCGGGTCCGGCGTTCTCTTCCGGCACGGCGGGCTCGTCCCGCTTTGCGGGGAGCGACGCTTCGACCGTCTCGGTAAAGTGTTCGGGGGTCATACCGACCGACTCCTCAAAGACGGTCATGGGGTTCATATCGGCGTAGGCGGCGGTCTCGGTCGGCAGATTGCGCTTTGCGAGCCGCTTTTCGGTGTGTTCCTTGACGATCGTATACAGTACGCTGAAGAGCGGCGCCCCGATCAGCATACCGACGAAGCCGAAGAAACTGCCGAGGATCGTGATCGAGATGACGACCCAGAGCGACTTGATCCCGATCGCGTTGCCGACGATCTTCGGTCCGATGACGTTCCCGTCGACCTGCTGGATGATCAGGATGATGACGGCGATCCAGATCGCCTTGACCGGACTCTCGGTCAGAACCAGGATCACGCAGGGGACGGCGCCGATGATCGGACCGAAATAGGGGATGATGTTCGTCACGCAGATCACGGCGGCAAGCAGCGGATAGTAGGGCATCCGCGTCGCCCAGAAGACGACGAACGAGATCACCCCGATGATAAGACTGTCGAATATTTTACCGATAAAGAAGCGCCCGAAGGTACGGTCGGCGAGCCGCGCGACCTCCATCGTCGAGTTGAAGCGTTTGGGTTTCAGAAACGAGGCGAGCAGTTTCTTGACAGCCGCCCGCAGATGCTCCTTGTGAAGCAGGACGAAGAAGGAAATGATGAACCCGACCGAGAAAAGGAGCAACCAGATCGCGAAGCGCGCGCCGATCGTCCCGAGATAGGAGAGGAAAGAGGCGGCGTGCTCGCCGACCCGCGCGTTCATCTCCTCGGCGTCGACGCCGAACTGTTCGCTTAGTTTCGTGATCGTGTTCTGTATGAAATCCGTGGTGCTGTCGACGATCACCTCGTAGTTTTTCACGATCTGCGGAAAGATCAGAAGCCCGATCAGAAAGAGGAAGAGCAAAACGATCAGATAGGAAAGGAAGAGCGACATTACGCGCCGCAGAACCGGGGAGATCCGCATTTTTCTCGTCTTGATCGGACCGATCACGCGCCGCTCGATCAGTTTCAGAAGCGGGTTGATGACGTACGCGAGAGATAGACCGTATACGATCGGCGAGATCACGCGCAGAAAGGCGCGCAGCGCGTCGTAAACGACCCGGATATGAACGACGATCGAGATCCCCGTCAGCGCGATCGCGAGGACGGCGCAGGCGTAGATCGCCTCGGTCGTATTCTTTTTGTTCCAATGGATTTTGAACATATCGGTCCCTTTCAAAATACTTTGCCGTTTCCATTATATAATAAAAAAAGCGACTTTTCAATATCTTCACCGAAAAAAGAGGGGAAGCCGCGGCGAGTTTTATTCACAATGGGAGTTGCAATTCGAAAAGAAATGGTGTATAATCTATCGTGATAAACTGCGGGAATAGGAGGATCGCGGCGATTGAGCCCCGTTTCCGCGAAAAAAAGAAAAGGAAAACCTCAAGATGAAAGAACTTCTCATGTCGGACGATATCGAAAAGCTGATCCGCACCGCGCTCCGCGAGGATATCGGCACGGGGGATATCACGACCGCCTCGACGGTCAGCCCGACCGCCGTCATTACCGGTAAATACGTTATGAAGGACGACGGGATCATCTGCGGACTGGATATCGTGCGCCGCGTGTTCGACGCGATCGACGCCGACGTAGAGTACGTTCCGCTGAAAAAGGACGGCGACGAGGTAAAACGCGGCGACGTCGTCGCGACCGTCTCGGGCAACGCCGTCGCCATTCTCTCGGGCGAGCGCGTGGGACTGAACCTGCTGCAGCACCTTTCGGGCATCGCGACCTGCACCAAAAAAGCCGTCGAGCAGGTCAAGGGGACGAAAGCGCGGATCACCGAGACGAGAAAAACGACCCCGGGTCTGCGGATCCTCGAAAAGTACGCCGTCCGCATCGGCGGGGGCTCGAGCCACCGTTTCGGGCTTTCCGACGGGATTCTCATCAAGGATAACCACATCGTCGCCGCCGGGGGCGTCACCCCCGCGATCAAGTCCGCGCGTCTGCGCGCGCCGCACACCCTGAAGATCGAGATCGAGACCGAAACCCTCGATCAGGTGCGCGAGGCGGTCAGCGCCGGCGCCGATATCATCATGCTGGACAATATGGATTGCCCCACGATGAAGGAGGCGGTCGGGATCATCGCCGGACGCGCCATCACCGAGGCGTCGGGAAATATGGGAAGCCGCGATCTCGCCGAGGTCGCCGCGACCGGCGTCGACGTCATCAGCATCGGCGCGCTGACCCATTCGGTCAAGGCGCTGGACATCAGTCTGAAATTCACCTCGCTGAAAAACTGAGAACGAATTGAAAGAGAAACCGTATGAGACGTTATCTGATAAACTTTGACGCCGAGCGGCTCGAGCAGATCAAGACCGACGTTCTGATCGTCGGGAGCGGGATTGCCGGGCTCTACGCCGCCCTGCACATTTCCCCGAATCTCTCGTGTATGGTCATTACCAAGACCGACAAGATCGAGAAGAGCAACTCGTGGCTGGCGCAGGGCGGGATCGCCGCCGTCATCTCGCCGACCGACAACATCGAGTCGCACATCGCCGATACGCTCGAGGCGGGCGCGGGGCTCTGCAACGAGGAGGCGGTGCGCGTCCTCGTCTCCGAGGGACCCGAGAACATCCGGGAACTGATCGATATGGACGTTCCGTTCGACACCAACCCGGAAGGGGAACTGCAGATCGGGCGCGAGGGCGGCCATTCCTGCCGCCGGATCGTCCATTGCGGCGGCGACGCGACCGGGCGCGAGACCACCAAACGGCTGGGACAACTCGTGCTCGACCGTCCGAACGTCGAGGTTCGGTTCAATACCTATCTGATCGACGTTCTGACCGAGAAC
>CAMJDE010000191.1 GCA_946404295.1 uncultured Clostridia bacterium
TGCCCCTGCGGGCATGAAGCGATCAAAGATCGCGTGAATTGCACCTGCGGCGCGTGAATTGCGCTGTGCGCATAAAAAATCTCCCCGGCGTACCGGGGAGATTTTTTTATTTCACCTTGACGAATATTCTGCCGTTCAGTTCGGCGACCCAGCCGTGGGAGGTCGCGTAGGTCACGCCCTCGGCAAGGTACGGGACCGACGCCTGCGCCATCCGGGAGTAACCGAAGATGCGCGACACTTCCTTGTAGAGGTCCTCGGTCGTCAGACTGTACTGCCGCGTGACGACCGACCGCACGGCGGAGGCGATCTCCTCGGTCGGAATGTCGTTGAAGTCGCGCCTCGTCCCCTTCGGATCGGCGGGATCGGGGATCCGCGGCTGGACGGGGGTCGTTTCGGGATCGGTCAGCCAGTAGAAATGGTTGCTTGCCGTCTGGGTCGTCTTGTGGTCGATGAAACGGAGTTTTTCGTCGATCGACCGCTCGATCTTCGGGCTGGTGCGCGGGATGCCCCACGCCGTCAGCAACCGCTTGACCAGAAGGGCGCGGCTGATCGGACCCTCGAGGTGCAGGATCTTATCCATTTGCATCACGATCCGGGTCTTGTTGATCACGTCGCAGAAGAGGTCGGCTCCGACCATCGTCTCGTCCATATCCTCAAACTGCGTGACCGTGTAGACCGGGAAGACGTCGGACTCCTTCCGCCGCTCGGTCCGCGACACCGTCTCAAAGACCGTCGGGGCGGGCGCGGCGGGCGCCGGGGTATCGTAGAGGATCGGGCGGAGTTTGGCTTCCTCGGCGAGGTTGCGGATCTTTTCGAGTTCCTTCGCCGGGGCGTCCCACCAGTCGAGCAGCCAGAGCCGATGGATCTTCCAGCCGAGTGAGGCGAGGATCTGATCCTGCAGGATCAGGCGATCGTGCGCCGTCTCTCCGCCCGCGCTCTCGCCGTCGCAGAGGATACCGAGCAGGTATTCGCCCTCGCGGAGCGGATCGCGGATCGCGATATCGATCTTGTATTCCGAGCAGCCGACGTGCGTGTCGACCTCGTACCCGAGTTGACGGAGCGCCGCCGCCACGTTCTCGGCGATGCCCGGTTCGCTCGTGCGGTCGCCCGGACGGGTCGGCAGACTGCTGTTGCCCGACATCGCGAACGAGAGGAAGGAACGAAGCCCGATCACGCCCTCCGCCGTCGTGCGGTTGAGGTCGATCTGCTCGGGCATGAGGGTCGAGAAGACGATCATCTCGCGCCGCGCGCGGGAGGTCGCCACGTTGAGCCGTCGCCAGCCGCCGTCGCGGTTCAGGGGACCGAAGTTCATCGCGACCTGTCCGTTCTTGTCGGGACCGTAGCAGACCGAGAACATGATGACGTCGCGCTCGTCTCCCTGCACGTTTTCGAGGTTCTTGACGAAGATCGGCTCGTACATACCGAGCGCCGCTTCTTCGAGTTTCGGGTTCTTGCGGAACTCGGCTTCAAGCAGGTCTTCGATCAGAAGCTGCTGCACCGACGAGAAGGTCACGACGCCGATGCTCTGCTTGGCGAGTTCGGGCTTTTTCAGCCGACGGACGATCTCGGCGACCACCGCCTGCGCCTCCGCCTTGTTCTGCTTGGTCTTTCCCCGGTCGTAGAACCCGTCCACCTTGACGTGGCTGACCCGGCTGACCCGGTCGTTCGGGGAGGGGAAGGTGTAGAGTTTGTTTTCGTAGTACTGCCGGTTGCTGAACGCGATCAGACTCTCGTGCCGCGAACGGTAGTGCCACCGGAGATGCTCCTCGGGCATCCCGAGCGCGAGACAGTCGTCGAGGATGCTTTCGAGGTCCTCTTTTTCGATGTTGTCCTCGTCGTTGCGGACGGTCGTGAAGAAACTGGTCGGCGGGAGCTGTTTCGGGTCGCCGACGACGATCAGGTCGTTGCCCCGCGCGATCGCCCCGACCGCCTCGCAGGTCGGCATCTGGGACGCCTCGTCGAAGATGACGAGATCGAATTTCGGGAAGGACGGGTCGATATACTGTGCGACCGAGATCGGCGACATCAGCATACACGGACACAGGCAGCGGAGCAGGTTCGGGATACTGTCGAAGAGTTTGCGGATCGCCGTCCCGCGCCCGCCCGAGCGGATTGCGCGCTGGAGGATCGAGATCTCCGAGGACGCCGAGGCGTCGTCCATCGCGTTCGGGATATTCGCCGAGAGCATCGCGGCAAGTTCCTGTTTGGTCAGGTTCTCGAAGTTGGCGTTGATCTTCGCGAACTGCCGGATCTTCTCTTCGACCAGGGCGCCGTTGAAGTCCGAGAGCGCCTCTTCGCCGTCGATCACGTAGGCGGCGCAGGAGTAGGCGAGACTGCGGCGGTACGCCGGGATCAGCTGCTCGCTCTCGATCGACCCGCGTTCGAGCGCCTGGCAGAGCACCGACAGCCCGGCTTTCTCCGCTTCTTCGCGGACGCCGAGATACCCGTTCCAGTCGCGGAGCGTATCGATGCGCGAAAGACAGGTTTCGGCAAGTTTCTTCTGATTGATCATCCAGCCGGGCTGCGCGCGCCAGCGCGCGGCGTCGTTCTCGCAGAGCGCGGCGAGCGCGTCCTCAGCCGCGATGAAGTTGTTGAAGGACGTCGAGACGGCGCGGAAGAGGGCGGTCCGTTCGGCGAACATCCCCTCTTCGGTCAGGGCGCCGATCTTGACCAGCACCAGCGAGCGGTTCTCGGGGTTGGTACAGATCTCGCCGCAGAGACGGATGATATCGACGGCTTGCAGGAACATCTGCTCCAGCATCCGGAAATCGCACCGTCCGCGATCCCACACCTCGCCGAAGATGACCTCGCAGAGGTTGTTTTCGCGCACCGTCCGGGCGGATTCCTGATATTTCAGAATATCGTTCAGAATCTTGACCGTCTCGCGGGTCTTGCAGGGCTTCGCCGTCTTGCCGAAGGTGGCGAGCCGACGGCAGATCGAGCGCCGACGGAAGAACCCGGTGATCGGGCTTCTCGACTGCGCCTGCTTGATCCGCTGCAGGTTGGTCGCCGCGTCAAAGTTGAGAATGCCGTCCGAGAACCGCGAGAGCAGCGCGGCGTGCAGGTCGTCGCGCGCCTGTCCCGCGTGGCAGATATCGAGGATCCGTTCGCGGTTGAGCGGGAGATTCTTGTTGGTCGTCAGCCCCGCGGGGAGCAGATTGACCTCCGAGAGGATCGCGCAGAGTTCCGAGATCGACTTGATCTGCTGATAGGTGTGCAGATTGCGGAAGGGGATCAGCCGCGCGAGCGCGACGAGGTTCTTCTGCAGGTCGGCGCCGCTCTCGGCGAGGTTTTCAAGCGACTCGGCAAACCGCTGTTTCAATTGCAGCGAATAATCGCGTTTCTGATAGATCGAGAATGGATTTTTGTGAACCCCCCCCACGGCGTCGGCGGCGACCCGGAGTTTGCCGATGATCGCCTCGTGGCGACGCGGCGCCTCTGCGGAGAGGGTGGCGATCTGCTCGGTCGTAAAGACCTTCAGATCCGGCGCGTCCTTATACTGCTCGAAGCGGACGATCGCGTCGTAGAGCGAGAAACCGAAGGGGCGCACCCGCCCGATCGCGCTGACCGTTTCGTTCAACTGCGCGCGCAGACGGCGCAGACGCTCCGCCTCGGCGGTGAACTCCTCCGGGGTCTTGATCTTCGCCGACTGGAGCGTGCGATCGAGCTGACCGAGCACGTCGGCTTTCTTCGCCTTGTTCGAGTGCAGTTCAAGGCAGAACGGGGCGATCCCGATGGCTTCCAGACGCTTCTGCACCACCGAAAGCGCCGCCATCTTTTCCGCGATGAAAAGAACCGACTTCCCGTGATACAGGGCGTTGGTGATCATATTCGTGATGGTCTGCGATTTGCCGGTTCCCGGGGGACCGTGCAGGACGAAGGTCTTGCCCTCGCCCGCCGCGCATACGGCGGAGAGCTGCGACGAGTCGGCGGGCAGAGGCGCCGCCACGTCGACGGGGTTCACCGCGTTGTCGAGCTGATCGGGGAGCAGGAAATCGTCGGTATCCCGCCAGTTCAGCCGACCCGAGAGCAGCGAGGAAACGACCTTGTTCGCCTTGAGGTCCGCCGACCGCCGCCGCAGGTCGTTATACATAATGAAGTTGGCAAACGAGAAGTTGGAGAGGATCACCGACTCCGAAATATCCCACCGCGACATCTTCATCACGGCGTTCCGCACCGCCGAGAACACGTCGCGCAGACTGCGTTCGCCGTTCTCGTTCTGGGGCAGGGGATCGACGTCGGGAATATTCACGC
>CAMJDE010000192.1 GCA_946404295.1 uncultured Clostridia bacterium
CGGACTGCACCTGACCATCTCGGACACCGGCTGGGCAAAGTCGATGTGGGGCAAACTCTACGGACAATGGCTCTCGGAGGCGGCGATCTTCGTCTACGATTTCGACCGTTTCGACGCCGCCGACATCCTGCCGATGTTCGCCAAGTATCACATCACGAGTTTCTGCGCGCCGCCGACCATCCTTCGGATGATGGTGAAGCAGGACATTTCCAAGTACGATTTCAGTTCGGTCCGCCATATGACCACGGCGGGCGAGGCGCTGAACCCCGAGGTCTACCGCCAGTTTGAGAGGGCGACCGGGCTTCAGATCCGCGAGGGCTTCGGACAGTCCGAGAGCACGATGATCATCGGCAACCTGATCGGCGCGCCGCACAAGATCGGCTCGATGGGCAAACCCGCCCCGATCTACGACGTCGATCTGCTTGATCCCGACGGCAAACCCGTCCCGGTCGGCGAGACCGGAGAGATCGTGGTCCGGGTCGCGGACGGCGCGCCCTGCGGGCTCTTCACCGGGTACTACAAGAACGAGGAAAAGACCCGCGAGGTCTGGCACGACGGCTATTACCACACCGGCGACACGGCGTGGCGCGACGAGGACGGTTTCTACTGGTACGTCGGGCGCATCGACGACGTGATCAAGTCGTCGGGCTACCGCATCGGTCCGTTCGAGATCGAGTCGGTCATCATGGAACTTCCCTACGTTCTCGAGTGCGGCGTTTCGCCCGAACCCGATCCCGTAAGAGGTCAGGTCGTCAAGGCGAGCGTGGTGCTGGTTCCCGGCACCGAGCCGACCGAGGAACTCAAAAAAGAGATCCAGAACTACGTCAAAAAGAACACCGCCCCCTATAAATACCCCCGGATCGTCGTTTTCCGCGACAGTCTGCCCAAGACCTCGACCGGAAAGATCCAGCGGAACAAACTCTGATCGGAGGGCGAAATGGACGCGAAACGGATCACGCTCTTCGTCGGGCATTACGGGAGCGGGAAAACGAACATCGCCGTCAACTACGCGCTCCGGCTTGCCGAGGCGGGGCGGCGCGTGGCGCTGGCGGACCTTGATATCGTGAACCCCTACTTCCGCTCGAAAGATAGTCTCGACGACCTTACGGCGGCGGGCGTTCGTCTGATCGCCTCGCCCTACGCGGGCTCGAACCTCGACCTCCCCGCGCTGCCGCAGGAGATGTACGCCGTCACCGACGATAAGACCCTCTCCGCGATCCTCGACGTCGGGGGCGACGATCGGGGCGCGCTGGCGCTCGGTCGGCTGACCCCGGCGATCCTCGAAGAAAACGATTTCGAGTGTCTTGCCGTGATCAACCGCTACCGTCCCCTGACGGGAACGCCTGAGGAGACGGTCGGGGTGCTGCGCGAGATCGAGGGCGCAGGAGGCGTCCCGATCACGGGGCTGGTCAACAACTCCAACCTCGGGCGCGAAACGACCCCGGACGACGTGCTTTCGTCGGTCGCGTACGCGGAAGAGGTCAGCCGTCTGACGGGCTTACCCGTCCGGATGACGACGGTCGAGTGGGGGGTTTACCCTCTTCTTTCGGGAAAGATCCCCGACCTTTTCCCGCTCGATCTGCAAAAGAAGATCGAATGAAACCAACCGGATAATACGCAAAGGAGTGCTGAATATGAACAAGTTGACCTTCCGTACCGACAACTGCAAGGGTTGCGGGCTCTGCGTCGACGTCTGCCCCAAAAAGGTGCTGGCGCTCGCCGAGGACGTCATCAACAAGAAGGGACACCACCCCGTCACGGCGGTGCATCCCGAACTCTGCATCGCCTGCGCCTTCTGCGCGACGATGTGCCCCGACTGCATCATTGAGGTAGAGAAAGGAGAGTGACGCAAATGGAAAAGAAAGTGCTGATGAAAGGCAACGAAGCGATCGCCGAAGCCGCGATCCGCGCCGGATGCCGTCACTATTTCGGGTACCCGATCACCCCGCAGACCGAGATCGCCGCCTATATGGCGAAACGGATGCCGAAGATCGGGGGGACCTTCCTGCAAGCCGAATCCGAGATCGCCGCGATCAATATGGTCTACGGCGTGTCGTCGGCGGGACTCCGCGTGATGACGTCGTCCTCCTCCCCCGGGGTTTCGCTGAAGAGCGAGGGGCTCTCCTACCTTGCCGGCGCCGACCTTCCGGCGCTGGTCGTGAACGTGCAGCGCGGAGGTCCCGGGCTCGGAGGTATCCAGCCGAGCCAGTCCGACTACTTTCAGGCGACCCGCGGCGCGGGACACGGCGACTTCCGGATGATCGTTCTCGCCCCCGCCTCGGTGCAGGAGATGGCGGAACTGACCGTTTCGGCGTTTGATCTCGCCGACAAATACCGGATGACCGCGATGCTGCTCGCCGACGGTACGATGGGGCAGATGATGGAGCCGGTCGCCCTCGACGACCTGAAGATCAATCCGATGCCCGAGAAACCGTGGGCGACCACCGGGACCAAGATGGAGCGCAAGCGCAATATCATCAACTCGCTCTCGCTGGTTCCCGAGGAACTCGAACAGTTCAACTTCGCCCGCTACGAGAAGTACGCCGAGATCGAGCGCACCGAAGCCCGCGCGGAAGAGTACCGGATGGAGGACGCCGAGATCTCGGTCGCCGCGTTCGGTATCGCCTCCCGCGTCTCGCGCAACGCCGTCGACGCGGCGCGCGAAATGGGGATCAAGGCGGGAATGATCCGTCCGATCACGCTCTGGCCGTTCCCGAAAGAGACCTTCAAAAAGTCGCTTTCGACCGTCAAACAGTACGTTTCGGTCGAACTCAATATGGGGCAGATGATCGAGGACGTGCGTCTTGCGACCGAGTGCCGCCGCCCCGTCACGCTCTGCAACCGCGCGGGCGGGATGATCCCGACCCCCGAGCAGGTGCTCGAAGCCATCCAGAAAGCCGCCAACGGAGGTGATAACGAATGATCGTATTCAAGAAACCCCACGCCCTCTCCGACGTGCCGCTGCACTACTGCCCCGGCTGCACCCACGGGATCGTTCACCGGCTCGTGGCGGAGGTCATCGACGAACTCGGGATCGAGGGAAAGACGGTCGGGATCGCCCCGGTCGGCTGCTCGGTCATGGCGTACAACTACTTTGAGTGCGATATGATCGAGGCGGCGCACGGACGCGCCCCGGCGGTCGCCACCGGCGTCAAGCGCGCCAACCCCGACAATATCGTCTTCACCTATCAGGGCGACGGCGACCTCGCGTCGATCGGCACCGCCGAAACCGTCCATTCCGCCGCGCGGAACGAGAACATCACCGTCATCTTTATCAACAACGCGATCTACGGTATGACGGGCGGACAGATGGCGCCGACCTCCCTGCCCGGTCAGGTCACGCAGACCTCGCCCTACGGGCGCGACGTCAATCTCTGCGGCTATCCCGTCAAGATCTGCGAAATGCTCTCGGAACTCGACGGTCCCGAATACCTCGAGCGCGTCACGGTCAACAGCGTCAAGCAGATCAAGAACGCCAAACGCGCGATCAAAAAGGCGTTCCAGAACCAGATCGACGGCAAGGGCTTCTCGCTTGTCGAGGTGATCTCGTCCTGCCCGACCAACTGGGGCATGACGCCGCAGGCGGCCCTGAAATGGATCGACGAGAAGATGATCCCCTACTACCCGCTCGGCGTCTACAAGGACCGTTCGGCGGAAAAGAAGGAGGACAAACAATGAGCATGACGAAATACCTCTTTTCGGGTTTCGGCGGACAGGGCATCCTGTTCATCGGAAAACTCGTCGCCTACAAGGGACTGATCGAGGATAAACAGGTCTCGTGGCTGCCGTCCTACGGCCCCGAGATGCGGGGCGGCACCGCCTCCTGCTCGGTCATCGTCAGCGACAGTCAGGTCGGCTCGCCGATCGTCTCGAACCCCGACGTCCTCGTCGCGATGAACCTGCCCTCGCTCGACCGCTTTGAAGGTTCGGTCGTCCCGGGCGGCGCGATCTACTACGATTCGTCCCTGATCGAGCGCGACGTGAAGCGGACCGACGTTTCCGCCGTCGGCGTTCCCGCCACCAAGCTCGCGAGCGAGAACGGCTTTCCGACGCTCGCCAATATGATCCTGCTCGGCAAGATCCTCTCCGACAGAGGGGAGTTCACCGACGCGGGGATCAAGGCGGCGCTCGGCAAGGTCATCTCGGCGCGGCACGCCGATATGCTCGAGGTCAACCTGCGCGCCATGCAACTCGGCGCGAACTACAAGAAATAAAGGAGAGGCAACGATGGAGATCA
>CAMJDE010000193.1 GCA_946404295.1 uncultured Clostridia bacterium
TCGGCGGATCGCGCATGAAATCGATCCTCTCGAACGCGACGTCGAACCCGCGCAAGGGCTTTCTGCTCGGGCTCGGGGTGACGGCGCTCGTGCAGTCGAGTTCGGCGACGACGGTGATGATCGTCGGTTTCGTCAACTCGGGGCTGATGACGCTTGCCCAGACGGTCGGCGTCATTATGGGCGCGAACGTCGGCAGCGCCTCGACGGCGTGGCTGACCGGTCTTTCGGTGATCGGGGGCGAGGGCGAGACCGTCCTCGGGTTCCTCGACCTTCTCAAACCCACGTCGTGGATGCCGATTCTCGCGATCACGGGGCTGTTCATTACCATGATGACGAAGAGCGAGCGGAAAAAGAACGTCGGACACGCGCTGCTCGGTTTCTCGGTCCTGATGGTCGGCATGGAGTATATGGCGCAGTCGGTCGCCCCCCTGATGGAGCGCGAGGGCTTCCGTTCCCTGCTCACGATGTTCAAGAACCCGGCGCTCGGCATCCTCGCGGGTCTGATCCCGACCCTGGTCGTGCAATCGTCCGCCGCCTCGATCGGTGTTCTGCAGGTCTTGGCGACGACCGGCGCGATCACCTACGGGAGTTCGATCCCGATCATCATGGGTCTGAACATCGGTACCTGCGTGACGGCGATGCTCTCCTCGATCGGGGCGAACAAGAACGCGCGCCGGACGGCGCTGATCCACCTCTATTTCAATGTCCTCTCGGCGCTCGTGTGGCTGATCGTCTATCTCGTCGTGACCGCCCTCGTCGATATTCCCTTCCTTGCGCATCCCGTCGACACCTGGTGGGGCATCGCCGCCGTGCATACGGCGTTCAAGATCCTCTCGGTGATCTCGCTCGCGCCCTTCTCGCGGCTGATCGTCAAACTCGCGACGGTCTCGGTGCCCGAGGACAAGGGCGAGGACACGATCGACCTGCTTGACGAACGTCTCTTCCTCACCCCGACCGTCGCCGTCGAGCGCGCGACCGAGGTGACCGAAAAGATGGCGATCATATCGAGCGAGGCGTTCCGCCTCTCGCTGGGGCTGATCGGTCGGTACGACGAGAAGATCGCCCAGACGATCCGCGACTTTGAAAACAAAGCGGACCTCTACGAGGACAGTCTCGGCAGTTATCTGACCAAACTCGCGTCGACCCGCGACCTGCCCGAACAGGCGAGCCGGCAGGTGACGATGCTGCTCCACCTGATCGGCGACTTCGAGCGGATCTCAGATCACGCCGTCAACCTCGTCGAATCGGCGGAGGAGATCAAGGACAAGAAGGTCGCGTTCTCAAACGAGGCGAACCGCGAACTCTCGGTGATGTACGGGGCGGTCGACGAGATCCTCTCGCTCGCGACCGACAGCTTTGTCAAACAGGATCTGCACGCCGCGTCGCAGGTCGAGCCGCTCGAACAGGTCGTCGACTACCTGCGCGACGAGATCAAGCTGCAGCACATCCTGCGGCTGCAGAAGAGCGAGTGTTCGATCGAGCACGGCTTCGTGCTTTCCGATATCCTGACCAACCTGGAGCGCGTCGCGGACCATTGCTCGAACGTCGCGGGGCTGATCCTCGAGATGTCGGCGCACGGCGACGTCGAAACCCACCAGTACCTGCGCAACGTCCGCGCGGGCGGCGAGGGCTTCAAGTGGAACTACAAGAAGTATTTGGAGAAGTATTCGCTCGGCGTCGGGACGCCGCCGGAGGGGCTTGAAAAATGACCGTCCGCAAAGCCGACCCGGCGCTCCGCGACGCCTACGTCGAGGTCTACCGGAACGCGCGCCGCTTTATGGCGGCGCACGGGAATCTCGAACAATGGGCGGATAAAGACTTCGGCGCCGAGGTCGATCTCGACCTTTCAAGCGGCGTGCTTTACGAGGCGCGAAACGAGGCGAGCGAGTTGCTCGGGGTCTTCGCGTTTCTTCCGGGACCCGACCCGACTTACGCCGAAATCGAGGGGGTTTGGCTCGAAAACACCCCCTATCGCGTCCTGCACCGGGTCGCGTCGACGTTTGTCGAGCCGGGGTTCATCGCGGGCGTGACCGAATGGGCGGCAAAAACTTGCCCTCACCTGCGGATCGACACCCACCGCGACAACCTCCCGATGCAGCGGGCGCTCTGCGCCGCCGGCTTCTCGGCGCGCGGGATCATTCACCTTTCAAACGGCGACCCGAGGATCGCGTTCGAGAGGGTGTGAAAACCGCGCCGTCTTCCCTTTTTTCGCCGCGCCGATACGGGCGCGGCGACCGTTTTTTCAGGGCGCCGTTTCGTCGATCCGAAAAAGCAAAAATCTTTCGAAAAAGGGTTGACAAACCGCCCGCCGTCGTGTATAATATCATTCGTCCGCGGGAGTGGCGGAACTGGCAGACGCGCACGTTTGAGGGGCGTGTGGATTTTCCATACGGGTTCAAGTCCCGTCTCCCGCACCAAACACCAGAGGGGTGCCCGAATGGGCACCCCTCTGGTGTTTGGTGCGTGCTCCGTGGGACTTGAACCGAGTTTCGCAGCGTGAGCCGCGAAACTCTTGGCGTTTGCCCATCCTATAAGGTTCCCCTTTTGCTATTTCGGGGCAAATGCCGTTCAACTGTCCCGTCTCCGAATGGTCACTTCCATACGGGTTCCCCGACGGCTCGCAAGCATAGTCGCCTGCGGCGCGCGCCGTGTCGCGTACCGCACGCTCCTTGCCCTGCTCGGGCGCGGCGGCGAAAACAGTCCACCGAACTGTTTTCGCCTTGCTTACCCGTCTCCCGCACAGCAAAAGAGGTAACCATTCGTGCGCCCTTTGTGTTGGTGCGTGCTCCGTGGGACTTGAACCGAGTTTTGCGGCGTGAGCCGCGAAACTCTTGGCGTTTGCCCATCCGATACGGCTCCCCTTTTGCTATTTCGGGGCAAATGCCGTTCAACTGACGGCTCGCAAGCATAGTCGCCTGCGGTGCGCGCCGTGTCGCGTACCGCACGCTCCTTGCCCTGCTCGGGCGCGGCACCGAAAACAGCACACCGTGTGTTTTCGCCTTGCTTACCCGTCTCCATGGTCTTGCATCCCATTCGGGGTGCCCTTTTGTGTTGGTGCGTGCTCAAGGGGACTTGAACCGAGTTTTGCGGCGTGAGCCGCGAAACTCTTGGCGTTTGCCCATCCGATACGGCTCCCCTTTTGCTATTTCGGGGCAAATGCCGTTCAACTGACGGCTCGCAAGCATAGTCGCGGCGAGTGCGGAGCATTGCCCCCGCGCCCGTCACTCCTTGCCATGCTCGGGCGCGGCGGCGAAAACAGTCCACCGGACTGTTTTCGCCTTGCTTACCCGTCTCCGATTGGTCACTTCCATACGGGTTCGCCCGAAATCGTTGACAAAACCCCTCCGCGGGGGTATAATAACGGCGAAAAAACTTTTCACGAGGTGGCTATGAACGCGGAATTATCAAACGGAATCCTGACGGCAAAGTTTTCGACGCGCGGCGCGGAACTGATCGCCCTTGAAAAAGACGGACACGATTTGCTCTGGAGCGGGGATCCCGCCGTCTGGGGCTTTCACGCGCCGATCCTTTTTCCCATCTGCGGCGGACTGAAGGACGACAAGTACCTTTACCGAGGGAAGGAATACGAACTGAAAAAGCACGGCTTCGCAAGAACGGCGGAATTTGCGATTGAAGAGCAGGAGGACGAGAGGATCGTCTTTCTTCTCCGCTCAAGCGACGAGACGATGAAGAGTTATCCCTTCCCCTTCGAGCTCCGGGTGATCTACACCCTCTCGGGGGCGTCGCTCCGGGTCGATTACAGGGTGAAGAACCCGTCGGACGACGAACTCTATTTCTCGGTCGGCGCGCACGAGGGATTCGCCTGCACCGAGGGGATTGAGGAATACTCGGTTCTCTTTGAGACGCCCGAGGACCTCGACAGCACGATTCTGGTCGGCAATCTGCTCGACCGAAAGACGCGGAACCTCGGGCGCGGCGTTTGCGAACTGCCACTGAAATACAGTTATTTCGACGTCGACGCGCAGGTGTTTCTTTCACTCAAATCCCGCTCAGTCACGCTCCTCAACCGCAGGACGGGGTCGAAGATCGAAGTCGACTTCCCCGGTCACGACGCGTTTCTGCTCTGGACCAAGCCGGGGGCAAAATATATCTGCCTCGAACCGTGGTGCGGCTGTCCGGACTTCGTCGACAGCGACGGACGACCGGAACACAAGGAACTTTTGATCCGGCTGAA
>CAMJDE010000194.1 GCA_946404295.1 uncultured Clostridia bacterium
CGTTTCGGTGGGATTGGTCACCTTCTTGACGTTCTGAACGAAATCGGTGCCGACGATCACGGAGTATTCCGCGATCAGATCGTCGTACCGGGCGATCCGTTTGACCGTGATCCTGACTTTTTTCATTCTCGTTCGCCTCCCGAAAGTTATACGAACTCCAATACTTTCGTAATATCGTCGATCTCGTGACACGCGATCCCGTCGGCGTTTTTTTCGTTCGCGACGTTCAGCCAGACGGTTTCGATCCCCGCCCCCGTTCCGCCGCGCACGTCGTCGTTGTAATCGTTCCCGACGTAAAGGATCTCGTCGTCCCGGATGCCCGGATGATCCTCCCGGATCTGCTTCAAAGCAATCTCGAAGAACCCTTTGCCGGGCTTTTTCACCCCGTAATCGGCGCTGGAAAAGACCCGCTCGAAATAGTGACGGATCCCCGATTCCGAAAGCAGCCGTTCCACAAGCGACCCGCGGAAAAGACCGTTGGATAAGATCGCCGTTTTTACGCCCGCAACCGCAAGACGCTCCAGCACGTCCCGTACGTCCTGCGAGACGGAGTACTTCTGCATACTCGTTAAGATCATATATTCAAGCTCCGCGTCGTCCACCGGCATTTCGAGCCCGTACTTTTCGAGCAGCGGGGGGATCACCTCCCTGATCAGGCACACTTCCGTCGGACCCGATTCCTGTATCCGGAACAGAGACCGAAAGATCCGATAGAACTCCGTTTTGAATTCTTCGTACGAACATCTCTCCGACAAGAAGCCGTCGTAGAGATAGCGGAGACCGTCCTCGAAATCGTAATAGTCGCTATCGAAAAGGGTTTCCCAAAGGTCGAAAAGGACGACGGTTTTGCGCATGTTTTGCCTCTCTTTCGCGCAAGCGTTGGATTTGTAACCATTATACACCATCCCGCGGCAAATCGCAAGAGGGAAGCGGGCGTTGTTTTTTTACAGAAAAACGAAACGGGCGCACGGAAAGCCGTGCGCCCGAAAGAGGGATGCGTTTAAGATCAGTCGGCGAGTTCGTACCACATGGTCGAGGGGACGAAAACGCCCGAAGCGATTTCCCACGTCGTTTCGGTGGGATTGGTCACCTTCTTGACGTTCTGAACGAAATCGGTGCCGACGGTCACGGAGTAGTCCGCGATCGAGGAGTAGCCCGGATTCTTGCCGTCCTCGAGTCTCGTCGAATCCATAAACGCGCCGTGCAGATACAGAGCGTCGTTCTCAACGTAGGTGATCCCGCCCTCTCCGTCGGATTCCGCCGTGAAGAGCTTGTAGGACACGCCGTTTCTCATATGATCGGAATCGGAGAAGTGGAGGACGAGAACGCCGTCGACGTAGACCCACATCGTGAGTTTGTAGGTCGCGGCTTCGCCCGCCTTGACCGCGTCGACGTTGGTCACTTCTTCACGGTAGCGGATGCTGACGCGGTGCCAGCCCCATTGCGTATCGCCGAGCGGCTGACCGTCGCCTGCGTTCGCGCCGCCGATATTCGGGTAGGCGGTCACGTCTGCGTTGTTTTGGTCGAATCTCGGGTACGGGTTGTCGAGTTCGCTATTCCCCGTGCCCCAAGCGCCGACCTCGATGCCGCCCGCGTACTTGCAGTAGACCCATTCGGATTGGGTGTCGTCGTCGAGATTCAGACGAAGAATAGCGTGGTTGTTGCTCGTACCCGTCGCGTTGGTGGCAAGTCTGGTTTCGACGGCAGTGATCGTGGAGGAAGTCTGGCGCATACCCAGGAACGCTTCGTCCCAGAGGATCGAGTACTCGATCAGGAGGTCGTTACCCGCTTCGTAGTAATGGTTTTCTCCGCGGATGTCGCCGAGCGTCTTGGGATCCGCGGTAAACTTCGTTTTCTGACCCTCGCGAAGGGCAATGATCGGCGGCTCGTAGGTGACGGAGACTTCCGCCGCGTTGTGGCAGAGCTCGCATTCACCCGTTTTCTTACCGTCGGCAAGAAGCGTCGGGGTGACCGTGATCGTGCCTTCGGGAATGCTGTGCGCCGTCGGGTCGATCGGAACCTCGGTCACCGTGTCAGCCAGGATAGTGTTGCAGACGGTGCAGTGCTTGGATTTGGAACCGACGGCGGAGCAGGTCGGCGCAACGTCGACCGTATACTCGGTCGCGGGAGTATGGGCGATCATATCGATCGACTCGACGGTTTCGGGAATGATCTCACCGCAGACCGTGCAGTGTTTGGACTTGGAACCGAGGGCGCTGCAGGTCGGCTCGGCGTCGATCGTGTAATCCTCCGCCGGGGTGTGTCCCGCAGAAGCGGTCGGCTCGATCGGGGTGACGGAATCGGCGATGATCGCGCCGCAGATCGTGCAATGATAGGACTTCGATCCCGGGACCGTGCAGGTCGGCGCAAGATCGACCGTGTATTCGGCTTCCGGTACGTGGTTGTGCACAAGGGTATACCACATGGTCGTGGGGACGGAAACGCCCTCTTCGACCTCCATCGCGGTCTCGACGGGGTTATACACCTTGCAGACGTCCTGAACGAAATCGTGACCGATGGTCGCGGAGTAGTCGGCGATCTCGAAATAGCTCTTGGTGTCTTGGTTCGTCCTGACCGAATCGAGGAACGCGCCGTGCAGGTAAAGATGATCGTTTTCCGTGTATTTGATCCCGCCCTCGCCGTCGTTCGCGGCGGAGAAGAGCTTGCGGTCGGAGCCGTCGCCGCCCCACTTGTGATCGTTACCCGAGTTGTGAAGGACGAGCGTGCCGTCGATGTAGACCCAGACCTGGAGGAAGTAGGTCGCTTCGGCGGAGCCTGCTTTGACTTCGTTGGGGTTGGTCAGCTCTTCGCGGTAGCGGATGCTGACGCGGTGCCAGCCCCACTGCATCTCGCCGTGCGGCCGACCGTCGCCGAGGTTAGCGCCGCCGATGTTGGGATACGCGGTGGAGTCGACGCCCTCTTTCAGACCGAATCTCGGATACGGGCTGTCCGGCTCGCTCGTTTCATAGTGAGCGACTTCAAATCCGCCGGCGAACTTACAGGTGCACCATTCAGACGTGGTATCGTTGGCGAGCTCCCAGCGGACGATGCCCGAGTTGCCGTTCGTTCCGCTCTTGTTGGGGGTGAAGCGGGTGTCGATGGTCGGCATCCGGCCGTTCGATACGTCAAAATTCAGGAGCGTCTCGTTCCAGAGAACCGAGTATTCGACCAGAAGATCAATACCTTCTGGATCCGCGTCGGTCGGGTAGAAGTGTTCGCCGCCGCGGATCTCTCCGAGCGTCGCGCTCGCAGGGTAGTAATCGCCGCTGCTCGAGGACGTGAAGGTCTGCACGTTATGCTCGAAAGCCGTGTCCTCGTCGAACGATTGCGCGCAGTGCGAACATTGACCGGTGCGGTGTCCCGTGGGATCGAGCAACGTCGGCTGTTTGGTTACGTTCCATTCGACGTCGTGGGCGTTCGGGTCGATCGGGATCTCGCGTTCCTCGATTTCATCGCCGCATTCGGCGCAGTAGAGAACTTCTCGCCCCGGAGTTGTGCAGGTGGGGTAGGACAGTACGCAGTATTCGTCTTCGGGAACGTGTTGGTGTACGGGAAAGTCGGGTTCGGGGGCGGTGGTCGCCTCTTCGGTCGTCTGTTCGGCTCGGGTCGTCGCCGGGGCGGTCTCGGCGCCCGTCGTCGCCGCGGGCTTCTTTTTCCCGCAGGACGTAAACGCGAAGGCGCACAGAACGAGGCACAGGACGATCGAAAGCGATACGATAAGCTTTTTCATAGAATTCCTCCTACTCTTTACGTACGGGACGGCTGTTTCACGTCCCCCTTAGATTTTCATTATACTATGAATTGCTTGCTTTTGGCAAGAAAATACGAAGTATTTCGAAAAAATCGGCATAACAAACAAAAACGAACGGATTATTTGTGCAAAAAGCCCAAAACCGAAACGCGGAGTTTTTTTGTAAAAAACCGTTTTAACTATTCCATTTTTCGTGAAACTATGCTATAATTTATAAAAATGAAACAAAACGCGTCAAACCGAACGTTCGTATACCGCTTTGCGAAAATTTCGGAGGAAAACCGCCATGACCGAAAATAAATCCGCGTTCCGCATTTCGAGGAAGAAACGGAGCGTCCTTTTGGTTGAGGACGAGCCGATCAACCAGGAAATGATGAAGGCGATCCTCGCCGATTCTTACGACGTCGCCGTCGGCCTCCACGCATAGCGTAATGCCGGACCAC
>CAMJDE010000195.1 GCA_946404295.1 uncultured Clostridia bacterium
TTTAGGGCTATGCCCGAAAATGAAATACCACCCGCTAGGCGGGTGGATTTTTATTGATTTGGTTGGATTGCGTTTTTTCGCCGGCGTTGTTTGGTTTTAAGAATGTTACCGAGATGTCGCGCGCGCTTGCGGGTTAGTCGTAGGGGGAGTTCGGGTCGGGCGGGATCTCGACCCGGGTCTCCTCGAGGACCAAGTCGCATTGCGTACATTTTTGTTCTTTCCAACCCGAGTGGGTGCGGGTCGGGTAGATCACAATCTCGTATGGACCCGGCGTGTGCGGCGTTGTGGGGATCGAAACGACGGTTTCGGGAATGATCTCGCCGCAGACCGTACAATGGTAGGATTTCGAGCCGGGGTACACGCAATTCGGCTGCACGTCGACGGTGTAGGTCGACGCCGGGGTGTGTCCCGCCGGGATCGAAACGACGGTTTCGGGAATGATCTCGCCGCAGACCGTACAATGGTAGGATTTCGAGCCGGGGTACACGCAATTCGGCTGCACGTCGACGGTGTAGGTCGACGCCGGGGTGTGTCCCGCCGGGATCGAAACAGTCGTGCCGGGAATGATCTCGCCGCACAGCGTACAATGATAGGACTTCCGTCCCGCCGTCGTACAGGAGGGCTGAACGTCCACCGTGTAGTTTTGCTCCCGGACGTGCGCGCAGGTTCCCTCAGCGGTCGTTTTCGCCGCGGTCGTTTTCGCCGCGGTCGAGGACGTCCGCGTTTCGGCAGACGTCGCACCCGCCGTCGTCTCCTTCGATTGATCGGAGTATCGTTCCCCCCCGATCGTGATCGAGCAGGACGCCAGCGCGCAGGCGAGCGCCGCGACGAGCAGCAAGAGGGAGATCCGTCGCAGAGTTTTCATTTTTCGTTCTCCTTATCCAAAGACGGGGAAGAGCGACGCCCGACAGCGACCGTTTTCCCACGTTTGTTCCGTCTCTTAAATTGTAGCACGTTTGTAGTTTTTTGTCAAGTACCGTTTTGCAAAACGCCGGGCGCGCCGTTTCCGGCGCGCCCGGTTCGTAACTATCGCCGCGCCGCGCGAGCGCGACGGCGCACAAGCGCCCTCCGAAAAATGATTGTTAGACTTTATTCTTTCCGACAGAAAAGACGTCTTACTTCGGGATATTTCCGTCGGTGCAGACGACGGTATAATCGCCGGTTTTGGAGTTCCAGTTGGGGTTCTTGACGATCGCGTTCCATTCGTCTTGCGTTCCGTCGAACGAGATCGTTTCGAGCGAGGAGCAACCGTAAAGGGCGGATTCGCAGATCAGTTTCGTGTCGTGGTGAACGACGCAGGAGGTGATCTTACTCACCGCCTGTCCGATCACGACAAGGTGGGGATTCTCCGCGTTTCCGAGATAGCGAAGGTCGCCGTAGATGGTGTACTGAAGGCCGGTGCAGCCCGAGAATGCTCCGTGCTGGACCCTCGTGACGCCCTCGCCGATCATGATCGTCGTCAGGCTGCGGCAGTTTTCAAACGCGTAATTCAGAATATATCCGTTCGTTACGGTCACGGTCTTCAGAGCGGTCGGGAGATAGTAAGTGGTGCTTGTATATATGGAGGTATTGCTGCCGTAATAGTATCCGGGCGTCGATTGCCCTCCGGTATATCTGTCGTACCCGAAAATGAAGCCGAGCGGGTATCGGAACGTGTCGGTCGAGGTCGCGTCGGCGCGGCTCCCGACGAACGGAAGCGTGAGGCTCGCAAGCGAAGCGCATCCGTTAAAGGCGGATTCGCAGATCAGTTTCGCGTCGGGATGAACGGCGCAGGATGTGATCGTACTCGACGTCGGTTTGACGAGGACGGCGTACGGGTTTCCGTTGCTCGCGAGATAGAGCGCGTTGTCGTAGGTGTTCAAGTGGAGTCCGGTGCAGCCGTCGAAGGCTTTTCTTTGAATCCCGAGGACCCCTTCGCAGATATTGATCGCGGTCAGCTGCGAACAGTTGCTGAAGGCGCCGATGCAGACGAATCCGCCGGTCACCGTCACGGTTCGAAGAGCGGAGGGGAGATAGTAAGTCTTTTCGGCGAGATCCCAGCTGTAACTTTCGACGTACGATTGCTTGACTTTGGTGCCGCCGTCGTAAGACACGTCCCCGAAAATATAGCCGAGCGGATAATTGCAGGTGGTTTCGGGCGACTGGTTCGACCTGGCGCCGACGAAGGGAAGGGTAATGCTCTGCAGCGACTTGCATCCCTCGAATGCGCCTTCCGGGATCGTCTTTACGGCGTTCGGGATCGTGATGCTCGTCAGCGACGTGCAGTATTTGAATGCGCATGCTTCGATCGTCGTAACGCTGCCGTCGTCGGGGATCACGCTTGTCTTGCATCCCGCGATCAGCGTCTTGGTCGAGATCTTGATCAGGCAGTTGCCCGAACTCTTGTAGACCGTGTTGCCGGAGGCGACCGTAATGGTCGTCAAGGAACTGTTGCTGCTGAAGGCAAAGTCCCCGATGGTCTTCAGCGTAGACGGGAGGGAAATGCTCTTCAGTTTGGAGGCGGAGAAGGCGCCGAATCCGATGCTCGTGACTCCTTCGGGGACGGTCAAGGACGTCAGATTCGTGCAGGTGAAGGCGTTTTCCCCGATCGTCTTTACGGTCGAAGGGATCGAGACGGAGGCAAGTTTGGTACAGTTATTGAACGTCTGATCGGCGATGGCGGTGATGCCGCTCGGGATCGTAACGCTCGTCAGGGAGAAGCAGGAAGCGAAGGCGCCCTCTCCGATCGTCTTGACGCTCGTCGGGATAGAAACGGAGGTCAACTTCGTGCAGGCGGAGAAAGCGTAGGTACCGATGTCGGTGACGGAATTCGGGAGAGTGACGCTCGTTAGTTTTGAGCATCCCGCGAAGGCGCGGGTTCCGATGCTGACGATCGAATTCGGGAGCGTGACGCTCGTCAGGGAGGAGCAGGAAGCGAAGGCGCCCTCTCCGATCGTCTTGACGCTCGTCGGGATCGAAACGGAGGTCAACTTCGTACAGGCGGAGAAAGCGTAGGTACCGATGTCGGTGACGGAATTCGGGAGCGTGACGCTCGTCAGGTTTGAGCAGTGGTCGAATGCTTTTTCCCCGATCGCCGTGACGGCTTTACCCTCCAGCGTCGCGGGGATGACCAGATCGGTCAGATTCGATTTGCAGTAGTCCGAGACGCCGGTGATAACGCCGTTCGACACCGTATAGAAGCGTTCCCATCTCGCCGTCAACGTCAGGTTTCCGGCTTGCCCGTTCAGGTTGGTGATCTTCGTGCCGTCCTGCGTATACCAACCGAGAAAACGACCGTACGTCCACGACGTAGAGACGAGCGCGACGTTGTCTGTGATGCTGTACTGCGTGGGATTGTTGACCGCGACGCCTCCGTTCGGGTCGTAGGTGACCGTGTAGACGTCGAGCGTCCAGTTCGCCGTGATCGTGATATCTTCGGTCACGGAGCGACCCGCGTCAGCGCCTTCCCAGCCCGCGAAACTGTAACCCTTGCGGGCAAAGGTCGGATAGGCGTCGACCGGGTGACCGTGTCTGACCGTTTGCGTTGCGCTCCCCGCAGAGACCGAGCCGCCGTTTCCCTCGAAGGTGACGACGTGCGTTTCGACGTCGTAATAGAGTTTCAGAACCAGCGATCCGTCGCGTTTGACCGATCCCGTCGCGCTGCTCTTCTCTTCGGACAGGACGTAATGATCGAAGGTCTTCGCCGCCGCCGTGACGGTCGTTCCGGTCTCGCCGTTGAGATGCTCGGTCTCCGTCAGGTCGTACCCGTCGTCGTTATCGTGCTGGAGATAGTGCTCTACGGTATAGGCGGTGTCCGTGCTCGCCGTTTTTTCCTTCGCTTTATAGGAGTACTTTTTCCCCCCGATCGTGATCGAGCAGGACGCCAGCGCGCAGGCGAGCGCCGCGACGAGCAGCAAGAGGGAGATCCGTCGCAGAGTTTTCATTTTTCGTTCTCCTTATCCAAAGACGGGGAAGAGCGACGCCCGACAGCGACCGTTTTCCCACGTTTGTTCCGTCTCTTAAATTGTAGCACGTTTGTAGTTTTTTGTCAAGTACCGTTTTGCAAAACGCCGGGCGCGCCGTTTCCGGCGCGCCCGGTTCGTAACTATCGCCGCGCCGCGGCGAAATCAAAACGCAAAACTTCATAACTATAACTGCGCGCCTGTACCAGCGGGACCTGCGCAAAGAAAAGGTGCTGCCCGGCCCCGATGAC
>CAMJDE010000196.1 GCA_946404295.1 uncultured Clostridia bacterium
GCAAAGTGGATCACCGAATCGATTTCGTTCTCGGTGAAAATACGTGTGACGGCGTTCTCGTCAATGAGATCCGCCTGAATGAACTTGGGCTTGATCCCGGTGATCTTTTTGATCTGGTCGAGAACCGCCCGTTTGCTGTTGATCAGCGAGTCGACGATCAAAACGTCCTTCCCCGCGCGGATCAGTTCCACGACGGTGTGCGAGCCGATAAACCCGGTGCCGCCGGTTACGAGAACGTATCCCATAATAATCCTCCGTCGAATTGTGTTCTTTAGAAAACCGTGCCGCCGCTCATTTCACGAGCCGCGGCACGTCGTTTTCATTCGGCAGCGTAAACGCTGACCTGCTTGTGATTGTTCTTGGTCTCAAATCTGACGACGCCGTCCGCCAGAGCGAAAAGCGTATCGTCCGAACCGCGACCGACGTTCACGCCGGGACGGATCTTGGTCCCGCGCTGACGCACGAGAATATTGCCGGCAAGGACCGCCTGACCGTCCGCGCGCTTCACGCCGAGGCGCTTCGACTCGCTGTCACGGCCGTTCTTGGTCGAACCGACGCCCTTTTTGTGAGCAAAGAACTGCAAACCGAGTTTCAACATTTCTTTATCCTCCTTGTTAAGATGGGTCGCTTACGATTCCGGATCGCGCTCGATCTCTTTGACGTCGAGGAACTCGTAGTAATCCTCGAGCAGATCCATCAGTTGGAAGTAGTAAGCGGAAATAAGACCGGAGACGGCAAACTGCTTCTTCTCGTCCTTTTCGTAGGCGGGAAGCGCGGACTTCGCGATCACGCGGATATCGGTCGTTTTCTCGTCGATCGTGTAATTCACGTCGCAGGCGTAACTGACCTCGATCGCGTTGATCAGGAGCATCGTCATCGAAGAGAGCGCGGCGCAGAGAACGTCGTTCCCCTCTTCACCGAAACCGGTGTGCCCCTGTTCCTCGAAGCCGTAGTAGATTCCGTCCGTCTTGTAGAATACAACAGTCGTCATATTCAGGCGTTGATGGATTTGATCTGAATCTTGGTGAAGATCTGTCTGTGGCCGATCTTCTTCTTTTCGTTCTTCTTCGCTTTGTACTTGAAGACGTAGATCTTTCTGTCTTTCTTCTCCGCCTCGAGCACCTCGGCAACGACCGACGCGCCGTCAACGTAAGGAGCGCCGACAGAAAGGGTTTCGCCGCCGACGGCGAGAACCTTCGTAAAGGTCACGGTTTCTCCGTCCTTCACGGCGAGGCGTTCGATTTTGACGACGTCGCCCTCGGACACCTTGTACTGCTTTCCACCCGTTTCAAAAACTGCAAACACGAAAAGCACCTCACTTTCCTTAAAAAATCGCTGTTCCGGGCGGCATTACGCTCTTAAACCCTACACAAGCGTCGAATCATTATAGCACGAAGGTTTTTTCTTGTCAAGTCATTATGATATAATTTAAGAAATTTTCTTCCAAAACGCGCCGCGAGTTTCCGTCTTCCCCTTTTTCCCCGCTTGATTGCGGAATTTTCCCTCTTTATCCTTGACTTTGCCCCGCGGATACTCTATAATGATAGCGAAGTTTTTTTCAAAGGAGAGCGATATGAGCACCTTTTCGGTTGACTTCTCGAAAACCGCCGGCGCGATGAAGCCGATGCACGCGGTCAACAACGGTCCCGTCTACAAGTTCACGGAGGATCAGCGGATCACCAACATCGACGCGTTCCGCGAGGCGGGGATCCCCTACGCAAGAACGCACGACGCCTCGTTCTGCGCCAGTTACGGCGGCGAGCATACGGTCGATATCATCGCGATCTTCCCCGATTTCTCGAAGGATCCCGACGATCCCGCGTCCTACGACTTCGCCCTGACCGACGAGTATTTGAAGGTGATGGACTTCGCCGGTGTGAAGCCCTTCTACCGTCTCGGCAACAAGATCGAGCATTGGTCGAAAAAATACGGGACACTCCCCCCTCCGGATTTCAAGAAATGGGCTGTCGTCTGCGAACATATCATCCGTCACTATACCGAGGGATGGGCGGACGGTTTCAAATACGATATCGAATACTGGGAGATCTGGAACGAACCCGATCTCGACCCGGACGATTCGACCCACAAGCGCACCTGGGGCGGAACCAAACTGCAGTTCTTCGATCTGTTCGAGATCGCGGCGAAGCATCTCAAAGCTTGCTTCCCGCACCTGAAGATCGGCGGCCCCGCGATCTGCAACCCGAAGGGGTCCTGGAAGGACGAGTTTCTCGCGTTCTGTCACACGAATAACGTGCCGCTCGACTTCTTCTCCTGGCACGTCTACGCAAAACTCCCTTCGCGCGTGCTCGAATACGAGCGCGAAGTCCGCGCCTCGCTCGACGCCAACGGTTTCCGGAATACCGAAAGCATCCTGAACGAGTGGAACTACGTTAAGGGATGGACCGGAGACAACTGGGTCTATTCGATCCGTACGATGAAGAACCTGAAGGGCGCCGCCTTCGTCGCTTCGACCATCGAGGCGTCGCAGTACGAGGACCTCGATATGCTGATGTACTACGACGCGCGTCCCTGTGCGCTCAACGGTATGTTCTCGACCGACCTGATCTGCGACAATCTCAAGGGGTACTATCCCTTCCGTATGTTCAATCAACTTGTCAAGTGCGGGACCGCCGCCACCGTCGCGTCCGACGACCCGACCGTCTACGGCGCCGCCGCTATCGGCGACAAGAGGGCAGCCGTGATGTTTACTTACTACGAGGATCTTGACGAAGCCGGAAGCAAACCGATCAAACTCGAACTTGCCTCCCTGCCCGCGTCGCCCGTCAAAGCGACTATCCGTATTCTGGACGAGGGACGCGACGACGAGGTCGTCCGCGAGGAAATCCTGACCGGAAGCTCGGCAACCCTCTATCTCGACCTCGCCCTGTTCACGACCTGCCTCGTTACGTTCGAAGCGATCGACTGACGATACGGACGATCATGATCTGAAAGCGGATCCGAAATGTTTGATATCGTCGTCCTGTTTTCACGCGTCCTTCTGCTCGTCCTTCTGATGCTCCCGACGGCTTTGATGAAGCGGTTCGGGCTGGTGAAGGACGGGTTCGGCGTGTCGCTCTCCAACTACGTTCTGTACGTGGGGACGCCCGGAATGATCATTCTGGCGCTCTACCGCGACTTTGACAAGACGATCGCGCTCCGCTCGCTTGCCGTCGTGGGTTTCTTCCTCGTCTTTCACCTGATCTTCTTCCTCGTTTCGCTCGTCTTTTTCCGCGTGAAAAAGCACGATCCGGATGAGGGAGAATCCATTGACGAAGCCAAGCGCCGCCGCGTGCTCCGCTTCGGCACCATCTTCACCAACGCCGGCTACATGGGGCTTCCCCTCGTGCTCGGGCTTCTCGGTCCGGAGGCGGCGATCTACGTCTCCGTCTACGTCGTCTGCTTCAATATCCTCGTCTGGACGGTCGGCTGTTACGTTTTCACGGGCGACAGGAAGTATATGTCCTTGAAAAAGGCGTTTCTCAACCCCGCCTCGATCGCGATCATGGTCGGACTCGTGTTCTTCATCACCCCGATCAACAACTATCTGCCGTCCGTGTCGGAAGAGTTCCTATCGATCCTGAATTCCCTTGTCGCCCCGCTCTCGATGGGCGTGATCGGGCTTCATCTCTTCGAGATCGACTGGAAGCGCGTCTGGCGCGACCTCGTCCTATACCGCTATATCTTCGTGCGAATGCTGCTGCTCCCCGCTCTGGTCTTCTGCGTTCTGAAGATCGCTTCGCTCTGCGGCTACCGCGACGAGATCGTTTTCAACACGCTCTTCATCTGCGCCTCGACCCCCTGCGCCGCCGTAACGGTGATGTACGGCGAACGCTTTGACGGCGACGCCCCCTACGCCAGCACGATGGTCTGCGTTTCGACCCTGCTTGCCGTCGGGACCATGCCGCTGGTCGCTCTTCTGCTCTATCTGCTTTGACCGGACCAAAGAAAATCCGCCGCCGAGAGATCGGCGGCGGACTTGTTTTATTCGGCGTCGGGCAGAACGGGAAGCGCCGGAATACGGCTCTTCTTCATTTTGTCGTTCGGCGTAATATCGGCGGGGCAAACGGAGGTGACGGATTTCAGGCGAACGCCTTTCTTCAGGATCACCGCCTGCGCCGGGATCGCCGTCATCAGGGGCGACCGTTCGATCAGGCGGGAGTTGATGCAGACGATCTTACCGTCCTCG